>JAHCSU010000315.1 GCA_023522315.1 Nostoc sp. CCCryo 231-06 | reverse complement strand
AAATCTTCTTGAATATCAATGTGTTACATCTTGAAGTGCGGAATGTCGGATTTAATGCTGACAATCGTCATGAACGCCAGGAGAATGAGCGATTTAGAGTTTTTAGCTATGAGGAACTGATCCAACGGGATAAAGTCAGTTTAGATATTTTCTGGCTGAAAGATGACAGTTTAGAGGATTCAGATAATTTACCTGCACCGGATGTTTTAGCTTTGGAAATTGCAGAGGACTTAGGAGCAGCGTTGGAACTGTTCCAAGGTATCACTGAAAATTTGGAAGTTAAATTAGAAATTGAAGTTTAGTAACGCTGTTACCTTCCGATTACAAGTCGGATGATCGTCAGATAAAGTATAGCCAGAGAAATTAGGCTGATGTCACAGGCGATCGCTGTTTTCTCCCCCCTTAAAATTATTATCATTATTGTTTAAGCGTGTATTTTTGTTTTTGTTGATAATAATTACGCTGATTTTTCGACTCGCAAACTAAAATAGGTCAAAACAAGCTCAGTTGAGCCACTATTGACAACTTCATGTACTTCTCCCGGTTCTATCGCCACGCAGTTCCCCGGAAGCAAGGGGTATTCTGTACCATCAATGTGAATTACTCCCGAACCAGCTTCCACAAAGAATACTTCGCACATATCTTGATGTGCGTGTGCTGGTGCGCTTTGTCCGGGAGCAAAACGTGCTTGAGAAAAGTTAGTTAGGTGAGGCAAATCGCCGAAGCGTAGCATCACCTTTTTCTTGATTTCGGGATTGTGAGAAACAGATTCTTCTGGCAAGTTTTTTAGAGAAGTGGTAATCATTGGGGTCTTAAATCGTTAGATAATTCCACAATACCCCTAGAACCATCAATCCTTACCCGTTGCCCATCTTGCAGTAGCCATGTAGCGCCGTGAACATCCATAACTGCGGGAATCCCATATTCCCGTGCAACGATCGCACCGTGAGAAAGCCGTCCACCAACTTCGGCAATTAATCCTCCAGCCTTTAATAACAAAGGGGCCCAGCCGGAATCTGTGTAAGGCACTACCAGAATCGTATCTCGGTCAATCTCCGGCACGTCTTGTAAATTTCGCAACACTTTTACCCTGCCTTCAGCTTGTCCCTGGCTGGCTCCAATCCCTTGTAAAATTTGGTCAGAGTAGAGTGCAGAAGGAGCTAAGGGGTGAGGAGGTGTATTGCCGTAGACTAAAAGGGGTACTTGAATGAACTCACTATCTTGGACGAATTGCGATCGCCTCGATTCCACTAACTGATCCAACTCCTCAATTAACCTAGAATCGTCATCCACAACTAAACGCCGCACTTCATCAAACTCTAGAAAAAAGATATCTCCTGTTTTATTGAGTAAGCCGGACTTTAACCAAATCTTCTCTAAAGCTACGAAACTCCAACGCAATTCAGCCAAAAGCCGTGAATAAACTTCGGTAACTCGTCCTTTGATATCCACACGCCGTTGCACAAAAGAGCGTTTGCGCTTACCAGCAAAGATGCTATTAATTGCGTCTTTAGCGCCTGATTGTGGTTCGTTACCCTGCATTAACTGCACAAACATTTGCTTAATCATCTGGGGATTTTCCCGCCAAGTGGGAACGGAAATATCAGTTCCCACTTCACTTAAATAGCCGTAATCCTGAAGCAATTCGTCAAATTCTCGTAGGATCTTTTCTCCCTCTGGGGTTTGCTTTAATTGCTCAAATACCTGCTGTGGCTCAAACTCAAGCAATACTTGCTTGGCATCTGTAGCTATTGCACTCAGCGATCGCAATGCCGCTACCTCTGGAGTAACGCTATTATCAATTTGCCCATCCTTTACCCGAAAAATCGCTTGCCGCACGGCAGCACTTAAGGGAGCTAAAATACTGTAATATGTCCCATGACGTAGCAACTCTAAAATAAAGTCAATTCTGATTAGCAGCTTGGCTGGTTCTAAGTTATCTATATTTTCTTGTGCCAACTGCGACAAACCAGGAATGAACCGTTTGTGATAATCTTCCTTGAAGTCTTTTTCTAAACTTAATTCCCGCCTCAACAACTTTCCTAGTCCTGGTAAATTCTCCCAAGTTGACTGCAAAGACGGTTTACTTAATTTAGCTCCTCTAGTTAAAAATTCTAAACTTTCCGGCGGCAATCCCATGCGGATAAAAATATTTCCTAAGAGGGATGCATTAAAGTAGGCTCTGGAATAATGCAGAGTTGCTGTTTCAGTGAAATCTAACCCTAAAGCGCGATCGCCCAAAACTAAAGTAAAAAATTCTCCCCAAACTCCACAAGTTAAAGGACGATTAATCGACCATGTTAAGGGGTGAATTACTCCGGGAATCACTTCGGCGGCGATTTTGCGTGTCCAGATGGGCAGTAGAGTGGTGATTGGTCGAGATTGCAACACCCAGAGTGTTTGGCCGTCGTAACTCCATTCGATATCTTGAGGAGTGCCATGATAACGTTTTTCGAGTCGGTAAGCTAAGTATGCAACTTGCTTAATTAATGCTTGTGGAACTCGTCCTTGTCCCTCTAATTGCACCGAGGAAGATTTTTCTGTTTCAATGACAAAAGCGCGATATTGTTCTGGTGTAACTTTTCCCGAAACGACTTGCGTCGGGCTGCCTGGAAGGGCTTCAATGATGATTGCATCACCTTGTTGAGTAATGGGATCGCGGCTGAAAGCAACGCCAGAATATACACTTTGGACTTGTTGTTGAATCAACACAGCCATTGCTGTATCATTTAAGCCGCGATCGCGCCGATATTGCACAGCAGATGGATGATTGTAGGAAGCTTGAACTTGAGCGATCGCTTCTTGCAATGCCTCTGGGCTGGTAACATTTAAAACTGTTTCATACTGCCCAGCAGCAGAAGCTTGTTCTGAGTCTTCTCCAATGGCAGAAGAACGTACCACCAAGGGAGATAACTCTGATGGCTGGAGAAATTCTGTCAACACTTGGGGATCGTCGATTGGGGCGAGTACCCATCCCTTTGGGACTGGATAACCCCAGCGCTTAATTTGAGATAATGTAGCCGCCTTTTCTCCGACAATGGCAGCATCCAACTCTTCATCTAAAGAAACCATAGCGCGTTGGCGTAGCCCGTCGTAGACATCGCCGCGTAAAAATTCCAACATCGCAAGAGATTCAGTTTGTGCCTCTTGGGCTGGCAGATTCATATCATCAGAAATTTTAGTATAAATCCAGCCCATTAAACCAGCTAAAGCAACAGCAGCAAGTATTCTGGGGTAATCGCCAAGGTGCAGAAGCGCCACAAACAGAGGAAAAAGAAGCAAAACCCCAAATTTGACTGCCTTTCTCGATTGCAGAATTGTAAAGCTAATGCCTGCAAAAAAAGATACAAATATTGCCACAAGTGGATCATGTACGACAAATCCCCAAACGACATTTGTCGTACCTGCCCCTCTGCCTATCCAGTATCTACCAATTACCAGAGCAATGAGAGCAATCAATTCCCAAGACGATCCCTCCGGGAAGAAAACGCGGGTGAGTAAGACTGCTGCAACTCCTTTCAAAGCTTCTGACAAGACTGCCAGAATTCCGACAAACTTACCGCCGTGATAAAAGGCAGCTGATACACTAATGTTTTTTGTACCAACTTCTGATAATTGCTTGCCCGTAAGCGCGTAAGTGATCCATGCAATCAGGGGTAATCCGCCCAAGAGGGGGCAGGCAATTAAAATAACTAAGACACCCCAAGGTTCAAACATTCTGGATTTTGGACTTTAGATTTAAATTTTCCATCTCAAACCTTAAATCTAAAATCTAAAGTTTTTCTAAAATTTTTGATGGTAATTAGGGCGTTTTTATCAAAAAGGAGTCAGGAGTCACGAGTCAGAATTCAGAATGGATTGGGCATCAACACAGGGGTTTCAAACGATCCAAATGTTAGATTTAGAGGTCTAAAATTAGGTGTTGGTTTGAATCCCCAAAGGAAAAGCATTCTGGATTCTGGATTCTGGATTCTGGATTCTTCTTCATTTACTAGTTGCTGAATGGACACTTGGCTACGACGGCGACCGTTTAAGACAAGTGTCCTTCTAAGCTACTAATGGTTTTAGTTTAGCGCATAGGCAGCTTGCAGCGCCCAGATTATGAGAGCAGCGATCGATCCCAGAAGCAACACGGTAGAGATAGTGACTACTTTTGGGGAATCTGCACCCTCAAATTTCATAATTCCGCGATTTAAGTCGGACATAGCTTTGTAATCCTCTCTTGTTGGAGCATGAAACATTTGTCCGTTTTGATTGTAGTCCTTCTCTTTGCGGATAACGTTAAATTCCTAATATTATTTTGTTTCAGCTTGGCAATTTTTCCATCACCAAAATTGCTTACTTCTTTAGAGAGATTAGTCTTATTTATACAAATGTGGGGAGTAGGGGGAGCAGAACTATTGATTATTGCCCCATGCCCCATGCCCCATGCCCCATGCCCCATGCCCAATTCCCGATATTTTAGAACGATCTGGATTTAATTATTTGATGGGACGTTGAAGAAAGCAGATTACAGTCAAAATTTAAAATCAACAGTTTTCAACTTTTAACTCTGGTGAATTTGGCATTTATGACCTTTGATAATTGGGGTTCCAAGCCAAGAATTTTGTTTCTAATCCTCTGGCAACAGCATCTGCTAATTTACCCAGCAGTGCATAGATCACAATACTCAAAACCACAACATCGGTTTGCATAAACTCACGGGCATTCATTGCCATATAACCAAGGCCGGAATCTGCTGCGATCGTTTCTGCCACAATTAGTGTCAGCCACATAATCCCCAACGAAAAACGGACACCAACGAGAATCATCCTAAACCGAACCCAATACTACCACCAACTATAAAACCAGATATTGCCCGCCCAGCACTAATTCCTATATGTTGAAAAAGTTCTCCAGTGGAGGCTAGCTTAATGGCTGTAGCGATTACGCCACTAGGGGCTGGTAAAATTCTGCTTGAAAGTAAACCAGTTTTTGAAGCTATCTCCCAAAGTACTAGCACTAAAACAGGCACAATCCAGGGAACTATTTTATCGATTTGCGGGTTTTCTAATACCTCGCTCAGAGATATATTGTTGTTTCTTTTGGTGTGTTTAAGGGTAATAGTCATGGAATTTTGGATTTTAGATTGTTCCAAAGGATGAATCTAGAAACATCGTCAACATCATTCGTAATTTGCTCTTTAATTACAAATTACAAATTATTAGGTCATGAAGCACTTGTTAGTTGTTTACTAAGTTTTTCATTAGTGGCAATTTCGTTAACAGTACTCAAGACTGGTGGCGTTAAAGGTGCAGCTTCGCTCTGCAAAGGTAGGCGTGGAAATAATAATTCAGCAGTGCGATATGCTTCTTCTAAATGGGGATATCCAGAAAATACGAAAGTTTCTATGCCCAAATTGCGATATTCCAGCATCCTAGCGGCAACGGTGTCGGGATCTCCAACTAGGGCTGTACCAGCACCACCCCGCACCAATCCAATTCCTGTCCAGAGGTTGGGGCTAATCTCTAAGGTTTTTCGACTACCACTATGTAGTTGACTCATCCGCCGTTGTCCTTCAGAATCAGAACTAGCCAAGTCTTTCTGAGCTTTTGCGATCGCATCCTCATCCACATACTTAATTAGCTCATTGGCAGCATCCCAAGCCGCAGATTCGGTTTCTCGCACAATTACATGCAAGCGAATCCCAAAACGGACTGTTCTACCTTGTTCAGCCGCCAGTCGCCGAACTTCGGCAATCTTTTGGGCTACTTGTTGTGGAGGTTCGCCCCAAGTCAGATAAACATCTATATGTTTAGCAGCAACCCGCTTTGCAGCAGCAGATGAACCACCAAACCATAAGGGCGGATAGGGTTTTTGAATTGGTGGGAATAGGAGTTTACCACCTTTGATATCCAGGTAGTTTCCTTTAAAATCTACTGTTTCCCCACTGACGATACCCCGCCAAACAGTGAGAAATTCATCGGTTAAATCATAGCGATCGTCATGACTAAGATGCAAGCCATCCCCAGCAAGTTGTACCGGATCTCCGCCTGTCACCACATTAATTAACAATCTTCCTTTAGAAATCCGATCAAATGTTGCTGCCATCCGTGCAGCAGCACCTGGCGAAGTAATTCCTGGACGAATTGCTACGAGAAATTTCATCTGCTTGGTGACAGAGATGAAAGCGGCGGCGGTTATCCAAGCATCTTCACAAGAACTCCCTGTGGGTAACAATGCGCCCGTGTAGCCTAAATTATCCACAGCTTGGGCAATTTGCTGCAAATAATCAGGTGTGGCAACACGAGAACCAATATCTGTGCCTAAATAGCGTCCGTCATGAGATCCAGTAGGAATAAACCAGAGAATTTGCATGTTTGTCAGGGTATGAGGACTTACGATACTGTAAATCGACAGATTTACAGTAGTTTACGATCAGTATCTTACAGGAAATTATTTAAAAAACCAGTGTAGATTCACGATTCATAAAGAATAACTGCCCACAAAACTTACTTTTTTGCAGATTATCCTGGTAATCATTACACTTTTGGTGTACTGATGGCTGTCGTGAAGAATACAAGTTTTATCGAAAGCTTATTTTGTCGAACAAGCTTTACCTTTGGAGTCTGTTCAGTAAAGTCAGTGCTTGTGCATAAAGGTTATGATTACTGATGGCTAGACTTTATAATCATTGATTTTCTACTTTCCAAAACCAAAGTTTTCAAGAATTAATTCAAGGGGAAATTTGCGAAAGATGAGTTGGGTTACAAAAAAAGCAGGAGTATTTTAGTGTGGAACTTGAAAGCTGGTATTTTGGTACTCACACTGAGTTGCATAATTGCGACTGGTATAGGAGTATATCTGATTAGCGGCATTGAACCAGCACAAATTCAAGCTTTGCTAAAATCTTCTGGGATCTGGGCACCTGTTATTTATGTTGCTTTGTATGTTGTAGCAACTATGTTAGTTTTGCCGTCAACAGTGCTAAATTTGACAGGGGGTGCAATTTTTGGCCCTTGGCTGGGTACTTTCTGGACTAGTGTTGGAGCAGTCATTGCGGCAATAATTGCCTTTATTTTTACTAGGACTATTGGACGGCAAACAGTTGCAAAACGACTAGCAGGACGCTGGCAAGCTATGGATGCCGAGGTGCAGCGTGGAGGGCTTTTTTATATGTTTGCCATCCGACTAGTACCAATCATGCCCTATGGCTTGGTCAACTTTGTGGCTGGACTAACTTCGATCAGCTTTAAAGATTATGTTCTAGGTACAACACTTGGTACTGTTCCTAGTGTATTACCTTTTGTACTACTAGGTAGCTCTGGTTTGAAGGCAGTCAAAACAGGCGATTTCTTGCCGCTAGTACTCGCCTTGGGCTTAACTGGAACCCTGGTAGCAGGGTCTACTTGGTATCGTCATCGCCGGAGTTTTCCGAAAAAAGCTGTAGAAAGTCTTAAAAAATCAGACTCTTCAGATTACACAAATCCAAAGAATAAATAAATTATCGGTATCGGACTTTAATTTTGCTAGGTATACTGAGAACCAAACCTTTATGATGACAAGCAGTCTGTCAGCTTGGCTGTTCAAAAATTAAATGAGATTCTTAGATGCTACCAAAGTATTCATTGATTATTCCAATTTATAACGAAGAAGAAATTATTCCTGAACTATACCGCAGACTCAGTGCAGTAATGAATCGGCTGGATGGTCTTGTCGAATTAATTTTAATCAATGATGGTAGCCGCGATCGCTCCCTACAATTACTACGAGAACTCCATCAAAAAGATCCGCGCATTTGCTACTTGAGCTTTGCTCGTAACTTTGGTCATCAAATTGCAGTTACTGCTGGTCTCAATTTTGTCCGGGGTCAAGTTATCATCATCCTTGATGCTGACTTGCAAGATCCACCAGAACTAATCCCCGACATGATTGAAAAATGGCGACAGGGCTATCAAGTCGTCTACGCTCAACGCACTCAACGTCTCAAGGAAAGATGGTTTAAGCGTTTTACTGCCTACTTCTTTTATCGCATCCTTAAGAAGCTTGCAGATGTAGAGATTCCTACTGATACTGGTGATTTTTGTTTAATGGATCGGCAGATCGTAGATATTCTCAATTCTATGCCAGAACGCACCCGCTATATCCGTGGTCTGCGTTCTTGGGTTGGCTTTGAGCAAACAGCAATTCGGTTCGAGCGCAACCCCCGCTTTGCTGGGGAAGTTAAATACACTTTCAGCAAATCCTTGGCGCTTGCCATTAATGGTTTAGTATCCTTTTCAATAGTGCCACTGCGGTTATCAACCTACTTAGGGTTAGTAGCAGCAGGGGCGGCTATCTTGATGGCTTTATTAGTCTTGTATTGGCGGCTTTTTGTCCCCCATTCGCCTTTAACTGGGTTTACGATTATTTTGATGGCAATCTTCTTTCTGGGATCTGTGCAGTTAATTAGTGTTGGCATCTTAGGCGAATATATAGGGCGGATATATGAAGAAGTTAAAGCTAGGCCCCTCTACACTTTGGCTGAGGTAGGTGGCTTCTATTACAAATCTTCCAACTCAACGAACAATTCTGACAAACTAGATAATTTTGAGGATGCTACTAAAAATCTAGACAAGTATTGACCGAATAATTCATAGCGTGACATCTCCCGCCACTGAACGGAGTACCGTTACAGTGGGGGCTTCTCAACCAATCCGGCAATTGCTTAGGAGGCGTTGAGCTTTAAGAACCGGATGACCCTCGGCTCTATTCTTTATGTTTATCGCCGCGTTGTGATCACGATCTAAACTGCATCCACAGCTAGGACAATCGTGCCAGCGAATATGTAGCTTCTTAGGAACCTTGACACCGCAACTAGAGCAATCTTGACTAGTGCCTGACGCAATGATAGGGATAACTAACAAACCAGCGTTTTCGGCTTTGATTGTTAGAATCGACAGAAAGCTTGACCATCCAGCATCTAATATTGACTTAGCTAATCGAGTCCGTGCAAGTCCTAAAACATTCAAGCCTTCAACCGCCACAACATCATATTTCTTCAATAATTTGTTCGCAGTTTTGAAGTGAAAATCTTTCCTTTTATCCGCAACTTTTTTATGTTGCTTGCCTAATTGCTTGATAGCCTTTTGTCTACCAATGCTTCTTTTTTTCCTTCTAGATACTCGCTTTTGAATTACTCTCAAACGCTTTTGAGATTTCCTATAATACTGAGGGATAGCGACTACTTCGTTATCAGAAGTCGTCAGGAATTCTTTCAATCCGACATCAATACCAGTTATTGAATCAGGGTCAAAGTCTGGCTTAATCGTTGGTACAGTCTTATCCTCTAGACTTAACGTTGCGTAGTACCCATCAGCTTTTTTGGTAATAGAGCAAGTTTTTATTTTGAACCCATCAGGAATAGCGCGATGCTGTACTAGCTTAACTTTCCCGAACTTAGGCAAAGTTATAAACCCGTTATCAATGCAATCAGTTTTGATTGATGGATAAGTAAAGGTCTTATATTTATTGGCTCCTTTAAACCTTGGTCTACCACTCTTTTTACCTTTGCAATCACCACCAAGAAACCTATCGAAAGCTAGCTCAACTCGTTTAGCCGCATTTTGCAATACTTGCGAATGGAGTTCTTTATACCAGGGACGATCTTTTTTCATCTGAGGTAAAAAATCTTGCTGGCTATTGTAGCTTGGATTATTCCTTAATTCTGGCAGGTGGCAGATAAACAAAGAGCAAGAGTCGATCGAGCATCTATTTTCTTCGTACCAACGGAACCGATCAGCTAACAAGTAATTATATTGACAGCGCAGCATATCTAACCATCTATCAAATTGCTTTATTTGTTGCTTAGTTGGTCGCAATCGGTACTGGTACGAAGTTTTCATTTGTTTTTCCTCCTCATTTGTATGATAACATAAATGGGTAGCGTTTGAACACCCAATATGAAAGAAAAAAGACTAAGTTTAAGGCTCAGTACAAAAAGAATGTATGCATTGCAGGTTCACGCAGCCGAAAAGGAAAAAAGTATTACGGCTATTATTGAAGACTGGATCGACTCTTTTAGGGAAAAAGCTCATTCCGACGCGGGAGTACCCGCTAACGCTTCTCTACGAGAGGCTGCGCCAACGCTATCATCGACTAACCTACCTGATTGAACTGCGTTCAATGTCGTTCGTCAGTCAAGAAAGTCAATCGCCACCTTATATCCCGCCACTGAATTTTGTACTCAAAATCAGTGGGGGACTTACGGTGTTACAGTTAAAAAAAGTCTGTGGGCTAGAAAGTAAAAGTAGTGCGGAGAGGGCCTACCCAAATCGGATCGTTGTTATTCAGCTATTAAGTAGGCGATCGCATCTACTAATTCGGCTGGCTCTACTGGTTTGGCAAGATGCTTGTGAAATCCGGCTTTAAGTACCTGTTTGACGTTCATTTCTCCAGCGTATGCTGTGAGTGCGATCGCTCGAATTTGCCCTCCTTGCTCTGCTGGCAGTGTTCTCAACTGTCGCATGAACATACATCCATCCACTTCTGGCATCCCAATATCGCTTAAAAGTATGTCTGGCAAGGATCGGCTTAAAGCGGCTAGTGCCTCATTTGCTGATGCCACTGCTGTCACATTTGCCCCATACTGCTCTAGTAAGAAGGCAATAAATTCTCGCGTATCTGCATCATCATCCACTACTAAAATATTGACACCATTTAAATTTGAGGATGTCTCTGAGTCGCTACTGTCCTGTTTAATCTCTGATTGATTTTGGATCAGTGGGAGTCTCACGCTAAAAGTTGCCCCTTGATCTTCGCCCTCGCTTTCTACCTGGACTGTCCCCCCATGTAGTTCGACTAAGTGACGGACGATCGCTAACCCTAACCCGAGTCCACCAAATTTTCTGGTAGTGCTGCTGTTCTCTTGGCGAAAATATTCAAACACGTAAGGCAGGAAATCAGGATCGATGCCTTTCCCTGTGTCGCTGACTGTGATCTGAGCATAAAATACAGGATTTAGCATGGGACTATTTTCTGCTTCCTGTACCCTGTGCCCTATACCCTTTACGCTTTCCAGTCGGATGTCAATCCGTCCCTCTACAGGTGTAAACTTAACGGCGTTTGAGAGCAGGTTCCAAACGACTTGCTGCAATCGGTTGGAGTCACCTAAAACTTGCCCCAAATTTGGTTCCAGGCTGATGTGCATCTCAATTGATTTCGCTTCTGCCGATAACCGCACTGTCTCCATTGCAGCCGAAATCACAGATGCCAGATCAACTGGATAGATATTCAGGCTGAGTTTACCTTGTAAAATCCGGGAGATATCCAGCAAGTCTTCAATCAGTTGAGCCTGTAACCTAGCATTTCGTTCAATAGTCTTCAGTGCTTGAGGGATTATCTTTTCATCAAGTTTTTTGGTTTGGAGTAGCTTAGACCATCCTAAAATTGGGTTGAGTGGCGATCGCAATTCATGAGAAAGGACTGCTAGAAACTCGTCTTTAATCCGGTTGGCGTTTTCTGCTGCTTCCCGTGCCGTTTGCTCTGACTGGTATAGGCGGGCCCGTTCCATCGCTTGAGCGCACTGCTGTGCTAATGCCAATATCAAAGCTTGGTCATCGTGATTAAACTCTTGAATCTCGGCAAAAGCTAGAGATATTACACCTATGGCTCGTCCTTTGATGAGCAATGGAATCGAAATCAAAGCACCGTAGTTATACTGAGCAATAGGTGAGTAACGAGCAAGCTTTGTTGTTGTTGACTCTTGCCAGATAGGCTTTTTGGTTCGGACTGCTTCTGCTAGTGGCGTCGATGTATGAATAGAAAATCGATGCGATGAATCTACTGTTTCCTCTTGATAACCTACTGCACGGACAATTTCTAGTTCAGTGCCGCTTTTAGTCAGTAGTGCTACTAAAGCAGAACTAGCTCCTAAAGCTGCTATACCTTGCTCTACCATTACTTCAGCAACCTGTGCCGGAGTGAGAGATTCAGAAAGTGCAGCGGTAATGGCTTGCAGACGCGCAGTGCGAGATGCTGCCCGTAAAGCCGCCTGTTGAGATTGCTGTGTTTCTGTATAGAGTCGGGCATTATCAACGGCTACGGCAGCACGGCGAGCTAACTCCTCAGATAACATTAGGCTTTTGATATCGTAGCCGCGACCTGAAGAAGATACCAAAGTCATAGCTCCTAGCACCCGTCCCCGAACTATGAGCGGTACACTAATGCCAGATATCGGATTTAGTTCTTGCAAGATTTTTAGATGATTAGCGTTCTGGCTTACCGCTTGCATCTGTTCATCATAAATAAAATGACTAATTTGTGATTTACCTGTCCGTATTACCTCAGCAATACCTTCTTTTCGTGTCAAATCAGGCGGATAATTTTGTAACTGTTCTACCAATTCTTGTTTCTCTGGATCGGCATGGGCTGCTGCAACCCGGCGGACTAATTGATTGTCACAAATAATATCAACTAAGCACCAATCAGCTATTTTAGGCACTACCAAACGCGCTAAACTGGCTAAGGTTGTCTCGTAGTCTAACGATGCAGCCAAAATCTCACTAGCTTCAGCTAGAAAACGCTGCTCCTCCTCCACCTGCTTGCGCTCTGTAATATCCCGCGAAGACGCCTGCATCTCTAAAATTTCTTTAGTTTGGCGATCGCGAATAGCTCGAATAGTTGCTTCCAACCAAATATAATTTCCGTATTTGTGACGAGCGCGGTGAGTAATTGTATAAATATCTGGTAAATCGGCATTGACTGGATAATTCCTGGCAATCTCTGCCAAATCGTCAGGGTGAACTAATTCCCGGCTGGGATGACCTACTAGTTCCTCTGGTTGATACCCCAATACTGTGTAGCAAGCTGGTGAAATATACAGAAGAGTTCCATCTATTGTGTGGCGTGAAATAATATCAGTTGAATTCTCAGCCAGCAGCCGAAAACACGCCTCACTCTCACGCAGTTTTGCCTCTGCCTGTTTGCGTACATTAATGTTACGGAAATAAAGTGATAACCCTGTGGGTGAAGGATAGACACGAACCGCAAACCATGCATCAAAGGGTGGGTAATAATCTTCAAGCTCAAGCGGCATTCCTAGAGCAACTGCCCTTTGATAAAGCTGACCAAAGCTAGTATTAGCCAGTTGTGGAAACTCTTCCCACAAATTTTTTCCGAGCAGATCCTCGCAGGAACGCCCCAGATTTCTGCTTCCCTCATGATTGAGGTAGGTGAAGCGCCACTCACTGTCAAAGGCAAGAAAGCCGTCAGTGATACTTTCTAAAATCTTGGTAATTTGCTCTCTGGCAGTTTCAGCCTCAACACGAGCCGCTTGCTCCCGCTCAAATAGCTGTTCACGCTCGACTTCTGCTTGCTTGCGCTCGGTAATTTCTTGGCAGATTGCGCCCACCCAAGTAATATCATCTGGTAGTTTAATTGGATAGTAATTTACCGACCAATATCGCTGCTTTCCAGGCGCGGCGGGTGTCTCTCCACTGGTCTCTTGGGCAATAGATTCTCCCGTGGCGATTACATGGCCAAAAGCTTCCAAGACCCTAGAATCTAGCCCCGGTAGCACTTGGGCGATGGTCTTACCGATATGCACCTCTTGAGGAAAACCGTTAATTTCAGCTAAAGCGTCATTCAAGCGAACATATCTCAATTTCTCATCCCATAGACCAATACCTATAGGTGCGTTATTGAAGAGGGTATCAAGTAGAACGTTAGCTTCAACCAAGCGAGTCTGTTCTATTTTCAGTAGTGCCAGCAATTGCTCACGTTCTGCCTCAGCTTGCTTATGATCGCTGATATCTACGCACATTCCTACCCATTCCTCGATTTCGCCTGTTTCGTCGAGTATAGGCACACCACGTATCTTCATGTAACGATATTCGCCGTCATGCCGCAGAACACGATACTCGGCAACTGCAACGCTGCGTCCAAAAAAAGCCTGTCTCCAAATAGTAGTTACAGATGTACGGTCATCTGGGTGCAGTGCGTCAACCCAACCCCATCCTTTGTATTGTTCGGGACTTTGCCCAGTGAACGCCTCCCAAGTCGGAATATCTTCAACAACGTTGCCCCAAGGCCCCGCATTCCAGACGATGGATGCGCTTGCTTCTGCCAGTGAGCGGTAGCGTGCTTCACTATGGCGTAGATTTTCTTCTACTTGCTCCTGTTCGCCCAAATATTGCTGCAAATCTGTAACCTCTTGAGCTTTTAGATGATCAAGTGAAGTACCCCTTTTTGCTTCGCTGAAAAATTGGCTCTCCAATTTCAACTACAACAACGACGGTCTTATTCGTCTCTTGGGTTTCCCGTCTCAACCACTATTGCCACGTTAGGAATTCCACTTTTCGTGGAGTTCGGAACTAAACCCGATGATAGCGCAGCGTAAAGCCTACGGCATGGCTTCTCTACGAGACGCTGCGCGAACGCTTAGAGCGAGTCATCGAGCGTCTGGTCTTACACAGCGTCCACAGGCAGCCGCTCGTCTACCACAGGCAGTTATTTTTGTTCGTACAACACCGCTTGGATTCACGACAATAGTCAACCAGCTAACAGTGTTCTTTATCCAGTCTCTGATGTTTCTACGGCAAGTATCTTACTACTACTTTGATGTTAGCCCTTATGTTCCATGCAGTTGGCGGGTCATCGACCATTTATATAATATCATGTATGTATTCATTGTGTACATGAGTGAACTACCCCGCCGTAAGACGGACGGGGCTTCCCAATTCATCGGGAATAG
>JAHCSU010000314.1 GCA_023522315.1 Nostoc sp. CCCryo 231-06 | reverse complement strand
GTTCGTGGATTCATCGCGTCTTCTTCCTGTGTTCGTGGATTCATCGCGTCTTCTTGTGTTTGATTCATCGCGCCACCCCCTATTGACGCGTATACCGATGTTTCACCCCAATCGGGAAATATTCAAAATCACCCATTGGCGCTAACGTAACTTGTGGTGTTTGATATTCTACGGGAACATAATTAGCAAACTCGCTATTTAGGCGTAGCAGTTGTGAAAGAATAGAAGATGCGATCGCTTCCCTTAGAGCTTCACTACTCTCTACCCCTGCTCCTAACTCCACAACCACAGATAAAAATCGATTCTTGTCTGCATCTTCCTTCACCTGCAACACAAATTTACCTGTCACCCATTCTTGAATTCCTAGTTGCTCTAATCCCACCGTCACATTTTCTGGATAGATATTTGCGCCAAAGTAGGAAACTGTAAAATTAGAACGCCCGAAGACATAAACGAAAGGTAGCTGATGAATACCTCTAGGTGATTCTTGAGTGTCAAAACGGAGATTTTCAAGCGGGTTAAATCCCCATTCAGTTAAAAATTGCAGCATGGCATCATAACTAATTATCCCGCCAGTATCCAAGATGTCATAACGCACTAAGGGAACGCCATTATCTCCCGAAAACAGCAATCCGCCATCTTGAACTTCAAAAAAGCGACTGCAAGGATCATATTGTACCAGCGTGGGTAAACGCGATTCCCCAAATAAAGCTCTAGCTGCATCAGGATTTTTTGCCAAAAATCGGCGAATGCAAATACTTAACGGTGTTTCATTACCCAAAACTCCTGCATCCGCAGTGCCATAAAGTGATGCAAAATCATAACAAGGATTTTGTGAACCTACTCTTTCGCCAACTAAACTCCGCCATTCTTCACTAAATACTTCTCCCGCCATAACTAATTTAATCTGATATTGCTGCCACTCCACACCACGAGCGATACCAGTATCAATGACATCTTTTAAAAATGGCGGGTATCCCAATAACACCACTTGTTCAAATGCTGAACCTAGTTCTTGCACAACTCGCAAGATTTCTTCTTTGTTGTTACCAGGAGTAATTACAGTGATGGGATAACCTTTGCTAGCAAGATAACGACAACAATTAGTAGTAAACATTCCACCCACCCAAGTACCCAAAGCGAAACAAATCACTGTTAGGGTACGTCTGGTATCTGTATAGAAACTATCGTGAAAAATCTGTTCAAAGCGTGTGGCGATTTGGAGTTCATCTGTGAAAAAACGAGGCCAAAATGTCGGTTTCCCACTGGAACCGGAAGACGCAGCTATCATGTCGCACGCTTGGAGTTGTCCGTTGCGGCACAAGTCAGCTAAGGGATAACGCAGTATATAATTTTGTTTAGCGATCGCTGGTAACTTCTGAAACTCCTCTAAGGTTTGAATAGTCGCGGGATTAATTTCCCTTTCTGCTAAAAAAGCCTTGTAGGCAGGTACATTAGCCGCTACATCGTGAAATAAACTCAAAGCTGCTGAAGTTTCAGTGGTGAGATGTCGTTGCAGTATCGTTTCTAGGGGGGTAGACAAAAAATCTTCAAATGCTTTAATTACTTGCTGCTGTCTTGATTTCCGGTTCATGACGCTTGTTGTTTATCCTGAAGTAGAACCAACACCGTTAAAATAATTTGTAATTCACGCGATGTGCGACTTATTGTTAAAACCCCACTTCCATTCCTCTCCCCGAAAGGTCGAGAGGCTTTAATTCTAGCTCCCCTTCCCTTGCTCTTAAGGGGCTAGGGGTTAGGTTTGAGAGAAAGTTGCACACCGCGTTAATTCGTAATTCGTAATTCGTAGGATATCCGAAAATGAGGGTATGCGCGTCGTAGTTACTCAATAAAACCTTAATTTATCCTTCAGCACCATGCAGCTCTATTGCAGTAAACAACACACAAATAATGGTAGTAACCGCTTTTGCACCCATTGTGGTGAGCCATTACCTCTTGCTGTGGGACAGATGGTGGATAATCGCTATCAAATTATCCGTCATCTAGGACAAGGTGGCTTTGGACGCACCTATTTAGCGGAGGATATAACTAAATCCCATCAAACCTGTGTGCTGAAGGAATTTGCACCCCAAGTACAAGAACATCAAGACTTACAAAAAGCTAAAGAGTTATTTGAACGAGAAGCGAATGTCCTGAAAACACTCCAGCATCCACAGATACCGCGTTTTCACGCCTCGCTACAAGTGAAAATAGGCACTAAAGATTTTTTCTTTTTAGTGCAAGATTATGTGGATGGTGATAATTACTACCAATTATTAGAACAGCGTGAAACTCAAGGAAAGACCTTCAGTGAAGAGGAAGTAATCACTTTACTGCAACAGATTTTACCAGTATTATCCTACATCCACTCACGAGATGTAGTTCACCGTGATATCTCTCCTGATAATTTGATTTGGCGGCGTTCTGATCATCTACCAGTGCTGATTGATTTTGGTGGTGTCAAGCAATTGCCAGCTTCTCAAGGTTTTTGGCGGACTAAGTTGGTTGGAAATAACACTTTGCTGGGTAAAAAGGGTTACGCCCCAGAAGAACAGTTACGGCAGGGAAAAGCATTTTTTAGCAGTGATTTCTACTCTTTAGCGGTGACATCACTGGTGTTGCTCACAGGGAAAGAGCCACAAAAATTATACGACAGCTATCAGGGAATTTGGGGATGGGGAAAGGAAATTCGAGTTAGTCCGCAATTGGAAGCAGTGTTAAAAAAGATGCTGGCTTATAAACCGAGCGATCGCTATCAACGAGCCGAGCAAATCCTCAAAGATTTACCATCGCCAACTGTTACTAAATCCGCAGGTAATTATATTACTAGCAAAATCAAGACGATGGTAGTTGCTCCGGGAAGACAACACGCTAGTGCTGTTGTGAGTAGATTCCAGAACAAAACGCAAGCGATAGCGAAACCCATATCTTGGCCTGTTTGGATTCGCCCTTTTGTGATGAGTTTAGGGGGAACAGCTTTAATTGTTTTAACTGGTGCAGGTACTTTGGCGGTGGTAAATGCAGTGATTCGGAGCGTAACTTCAATCACCATTCCATCAATTTCATTACCGCAAATTCCACAGTTTCCAAATCCAATCGGTAAACCAGTCAGCGACAAAGGAAAAAATAGTAATCTTCAGGAAATTATCAGTCGTCGTCAACAGCTAGAAATTACTGAAGGATTTTTTACTCCCTTGGTCGATGATTTATTTTATACAAAAAAACCGGAATTAAAGAGACGTAGCCTAACATCTAAATCTGAAGACGCTGGTTTACGAGATGAATGGTCTGGTATTGCTGACGATTTATTGAATAAATTAGAACAGGCTAACCTCAGTACAGCAACTCGGCGAAAATTGGGTAAATATAGTCAAAAAGATTATGTAACATGGAGACGGCAAGCGCGATCGGGGCAGTTTGGGAACTATACAATTGATCAACTGACCAAAGACACAAATGAAAAATTTGATCGGTTGTTTCCCGATCAGGATCGTGGGAAACTCAATCAACAGACTTTCGGTCAAATTTGGTATGCGATCGCAGCCGATCAAGTCGGTAAAGTACAATCTGGCAATTAAAGTGATTGGGGACACTTCGACAAGCTCAGTGCATCGCTGGGGAAGAATAAGTAATAACTAATGACTAATACTTCTCTACGAGAGGCTGCGCCAACGACTACGCTCAGTACAAGTAACTAATGACTAATGAATAAAATATATTGTTCTCAAGGACATGAAAATTCCCCAGGTAGTCGCTTTTGTCTCCAGTGTGGTGAAAAATTGTTGGATACGCCCATGAGTTATAGTATCCAACCGGGACTAACTTTAGGCGATCGCTATGTGATTATGCGTCAAATTGGCCAGGGTGGTTTCGGACGCACTTATTTAGCTGAAGATGTCAATCGTTTCCGCGAACTTTGTGTCTTAAAAGAATTTTCCCCCCAAGTTCAAACCGCCTACGTTGTCCAAAAAGCAGAAGAACTGTTTGAGAGAGAAGCGAGTGTTCTTTATAAACTGCAACATCCCCAAATTCCCCGCTTCCGGGAACTGCTTCGCATGAACTTAGGGGGGAAAGAATATCTGTTTTTGGTGCAAGATTATGTAGAAGGGGAAACTTACAATTCTTTGTTAAATACCCGGCTACAACAGGGTTTGCGCTTTACAGAAGTAGAAGTGCGCCAATTGTTGCTTTCAATTTTGCCAGTATTGGAGTATATCCACTCCATAGGCGTTATTCATCGAGATATTTCTCCAGATAACTTAATGCTTCGCACTGTTGACAAACTGCCAGTCTTAATTGATTTTGGCGGTGTCAAACAAGTAGTAGCAACCGTAGCTTCCCAATATTACCAACCCGGTGCAGTTGCATCTTCCCCATCACCAACCCTATTGGGTAAGATAGGATTTGCGCCCCCAGAACAGATGCAAACTGGGTTAGTATCTCCCCACAGCGACTTGTATGCTTTGGCCGCAACAATGTTGGTTTTGCTGACAGGGAAACAACCTCAAGAATTAATTGATACCTACAACCTCACCTGGCAGTGGCGAGGGGAAGTAAGCCTGAGTCCGATTTTGGCACAGGTATTAGATAAAATGTTATCTGCCAGACCAAGCGATCGCTATCAATCAGCCCGTCAAGTACTCCAAGCTATCAACCCGCCCCCAGCTAACTTTCCCCCAACTCAATACCCCACCCCACCACAACCCACATCCGCCACCGTCGCCGTCTCTTCACCTCCCCCATCCCCCTCATTTTCCTCATCTCCCCCCCCTCCCTCCTGGTGGACACCAACAAAAACCTTCCTAGTGGCGGCGGTAGTAGCTAGTACTGTTGGATTAATTTGGTGGGGAGTGAATAGCAACCGCGATGTCGGAGAAGTCCAACCTAATCCCACAGCCAGCCCAATTCCAACCAGTGAGCAACCAACCGATCCTTTAGCACAATATTCACCAGCCGAAGGGCAGCGTAAAGAAGAATTAAGCGATCGCCGTCAACAGTTAAGTATTGACTCTAACTTCTACGTGAACTTAGTGAATCAAGTTTTTTGGGACAGAAATCCTAGTTTAAGGGGACGCACTCTCAGCGATGGCCCTGAAGATGAGGGTTTGCGGGCAGAATGGGATAAAACAGCCTCAGAATTGCTGGAAAAGCTAGCGCTACTTAGTTCCAGTACACGCCGACAACTAGGAACTTATACAACTGCTGAACGCGATCACTGGAAAGTGGAAGTCAACAAAATCAACGTTGGTAGCCGTTCTTTGTATGATTTGGGAGATGCCGCATTTTTAAGTGTATTCCCTGAACAGCGTGGTAAAGATTTTCGAGATCAGGCCATTGGACAAGTTTGGTACGGATTTGTTAGCGATCAACTAAGTGCGATCCTTGCCGGTAGCGCTTTCCAGAAACTTGTCTTTGATCCGGGGGCTATCAGCAAAACAGTTAGCGGTACTCTCCAACCTGGTGGTGGTAAGATATTTATTGCTGGACTTGCCAAAGAGCAATCTTTGGAATTAAAGCTACAAGCAAATTCCCAAGTTTTGTTATCAGTCTATTCACCCTCTGGCAAAATCAAATTTTTAGAAGATTCTACCCAGCGAAGTTTGTCAACTAAATTACTAGAAAACGGATTTTACGAGTTTGTCGTGGTTTCCACAGCATCGAAACCAGTAGATTATCAACTCAGCATTACAGTAGAAAATCCCACCCCTCCCCCAACGCCAACTCCTACACTAACGCCCACAGAAACACCAGCGCCCACGGAAACACCCACGCCAACGCCAACTCCCACAGAAACTCCCACAGAAACTCCCACAGAAACCCCCACTCCTACATCGACACCAACGCCGGAGACAGCACCTCAGTAAAGGGCGTTGCATAGTTGCGGAATTATAGCAACTTCTAAAATTCTCCCCCTGCTTCCCCTACTTCCCCTACTTCCTCTGCCTCAAATTATGCCTTGTCCACAACCCCTAAACGCAACGGAATGCGCTTGTATTTCGTTGCATCATAGAGTGTACTTCTGTGCATCACCTGGGAGTAAACTGGTGTACAGTCTAGCCGACATTCCGCACTTCAAGATGTAACACATTGATATTCAAGAAGATTTCCTG
>JAHCSU010000313.1 GCA_023522315.1 Nostoc sp. CCCryo 231-06 | reverse complement strand
AATTGCCACATTCTTTAACATATAAGCTTTTCAGGGTATTTTGTCTCCCCCCAAGATACCCAATACTTTACAGCTGGGGTGGACGTTTACCCCTTTGCCTGCAACTTGACCTCTGCTCTTAAGTACCCTGATAAAGATGCGGATGGGGCTGATGAACTCGTTGCTCGTGATTTATTGAAATTTCTTAAAGGTTTAGATGGAAGCGAACCTTACTCCCATAAAAACTTACTTCTTGTCATTGATGAAGCGATGCGGTTGCTGTCATTGTTGGAGGAAAGCGATCGCACCTGGGCGATTCAATATTTACTTTCTCGCTTCGCTAAGTCGGGTGGTACATTAATTATCGTGCTTCATGGCTCTAACCTGACAAGCGTGGTCGGTAAAGCTACGGCTGGGCTAGCAGATACCTTTAAGCAATCGGTTAACTTTATTGGCTGTGTAGCTCAAGCGGTTAGCGCTGGTGGTCTACGCAAAATGAATGTTGCTAGTGGAGAATATTTCAAAGCCAACCCTAATAACTTTGGAGAACCTGTTAGCGGTGGCAATCTGGGCATGATTCCCCAATGGCTAAAGACCCATTTGCACCCAGGCAATGGGCAACCAGATCCAGCTAGAACATTACTTCAATTCTTCCCGGAATTAGTTCAAGAGCATGAAAGGGCAGTCATACCCAGAGGAGAGAAAATTGCACCATCAGACGCAGTTAATCATCTGGAGTCCATTTTTTCAAAGCCTTATCAAGAGGCGGATTTTCTGGAAGTAGAAGAAACTAAGATTTCTCAGGCTGATTTAGACCAAATTGTGGCAATCGTTGCGGCTACTGCTAATCGAACGCCTAGAAAAACAGTATGGCGCTTCTTTACTAGAAATTATCAATCAGATGGAAAACTATGCCATCGTTCACCAATCTATTGAAGACGAAAGGGCTAAACCCAAAAATCAGTTGATTATCCTTTGCTGCTATGGCTGTCTTTGGGGTGCAGTTATCGGAATTGCGACGTTATTTATCAAGCCCAGTGTGACTTTAGCGGCGATTGGGTTAGGTTTTACGGCTGGGGTGTCTGGGAAATTGTTGGTTCAAAAAGGGTACTGCCATTGTCAGTACCCTTGGTGGAGAACAAGAAATGCTGACTGTGACTGAGGCAGGGCTTTATCGCCTGATTTTCAAGTCACGTAAACCAGTTGCCAAGCGGTTCCAGCGTTGGGTTTTTCACGAAGTCCTTCCGTCACTGCGGCGTACTGGGAAATACGAAATGCCCAAGCCAAACCAGCAACAAAATACTAAACCCACTCTTGATGAACTCGTTAACTTTGGACAAAAGATTCTGTCTGGCACAAGGCTTAGTGCAGAACTTCAAACCATCACCATTCTCCAAGGTGTACAAGCTTTGTGCCCCGAAATAGCTCCGATGGCGAAGGAATTGGTGGGAGCAATTCAAGAAATCGTTGCGACTCCCGACCGACATTTGTCTCCAACTGCAATCGGTGAATTATATGCCGAACGCAACGGACTACCCAAGCCTATAAAACCCCAAATAGTTAACCGTGTTTTGGAATTTGCTGGCTTGCAGACTAAAGAGGTTCAAATCAAGACTGACACGAATGCTAAACAAACTCACAAAAACATTTGGCATCTGACCGAAAAAGGTAAACTGTGGGGTACTGTCACACGGGATAAAGCTCGTACTCACGATAAAATCGTTGAACACGTTCGCTGGTTGCCTGATGTTTTAGAGGTGATTGATTTGAGTCTAGAGGGATAAGGGATAATGCAACAAATGTCAATTTCTGGCGGAACAGTTGGTAAGTCCAGACCACGCAAATCTTTCATTAGGTGTGGTCTACACCAAAAATAAATTAGTCGATGTTAAGCCATCACTGAAAAGAGTGTGGACGTTGGTAACGTCTGCTGTAGGCATCGCACTTATACTAATATTTTCTCAATTTCTTTTAGGATCTCAGCTAAAAAAGGAGCATCTGATTTAACGATATTATCCTCACTTCCATCATGTTTATGATGAGGAAAGGTAGAAAGATTTAATTTTCGGTGATGTTCAGTATTGTCATAGCGAAAAATTAGATTATTCTCTGAATTCATATATTGATAACTATACATTTTTCTATCTAGGGATATTTCAACATAAACAAATTCCCTCAAATGCAGTAAGGAGTTATCTTTAATTTCGAGTTTGGCTCTGATAAAACCTTCGTACATTCCTCTCTTTTCAGTTTCTAAATGAAATAATTGAACTATTTCTGAAGATTCGATTAAAATCTGAACTTGCTGAAAATAATCTTCAATCAACAAAATCAATCTCCTCTATGGATTCTTTTGTTTGTTGTAAATGTGCCAACATTCGAGCTTCTCCAATCCACTCATCAAAGTCAAAATTATGTGATAACTCATCATTATTAAACTGAGTTATAAATTCCTCAGTCGATAATTGATATTTGGTTTCAAATTCCTGAATCCGTTCTTCTGTTCTTTTAATTCCTGTTGTCACACTCTGTAATCTTTCTGACAAAGCACTTTGAATAATGCGTCTGAGGGAATCTGGATCTTTTGACCGGAGTTTGAGTTCAGCCATTATTTTTCGTCTCCTGCTACTGTTGAATTCACAAAATAGTCCTTGAATTAGCAGTTGCTATTCTATATGGAAAATAATCTGTGAGCGATAGCACCTTTTGATTTCACAAGTTAGGCTATCACTTAAAACAATTATCAGTTATCAGTTAAAACCCGAGGACTTTACTGAGAACTGTTTACTGTTCACTCTTAAAAGCCATCGCCCATCCAAAAGGAATCTCTCAATAGAAACCTTGTACTATTATTTCTTACCTGTTTGCAACCGTCCTTTTGTACCTTGTGCCACCTTCGCTTCTGATTCTTGCTTGCCGGATTTAACCATTTGCATCAAGGAAGAATTGAGATAACTTTGTGCTGAAATGTAAAGACTTTCCCAAATCTCTTGATTGCGGCTGATTTTTGTCCCCACTGTATTCCCTGCTGTTTTCTCCGATACCAAATATTTGCGGAAGTAGTTAGTCCATAGGTGTTGAAGAAAGTCTTCAGCGAATTCGTCAAATGGCAGAATCCATTTATAGTCTTGATCCAAAAATACCCGATATGATGCAATTATCGGTAGTGCCAAGTCGGTTGGCGCACCAAACCCAAAGGAGTATTTGCTGTCAGGCAACAACGTAGTTTTACGTATATCAATTGATGCTAGGTCGTTGACACCCTTTCTTCTGGGGTTGCTGATATAGTCTTGGATTATTTCGTAGAGTCTTTGCTCTATCCACAGAGCTTGAGATAGCAGAGGCAAAAGTGCAGTTAATCTTTCCCTTTCGGTGTCTGTGATGTTAGATGGGGGACTCATACCTGCTGGGTGTTTGGTTCGTTTATTGCCGTCGGGGTTGTATCTATTTCTATCGAGGCAGTTAATCAACTTCAGCAAATGGTTCACATTGCACTGGGCATTTCTGGGAGCGCCGCTTTGATTCTGGTAATAGGCGATGCGGAATTTTCTATCTTCTTTCTGTTCTAACTGGGCTAAATACTGCTTGATGAATTTGTAATCACCCCTAGCGTTGACTTTGGAGCGAGAATCTACTGGCGTTGTAGTGTTGGAGGACAGGGCTATATCCTTAGCCTCGTCTTCCGAGAGTCCGATATGGATGGTAACTTTTACTCTGGCTTGACTTAAATTGTAGTTGTAATTTTTCGCTTGCTCAAATCCTAATACTGTGTGGCCACCGTTGATAATGCCATCACTGCCCCCCTCGTTAGCTTCTAAAACTTCTAGCTCCAGTTCAGTTTTGTTCTTGACAGGTTTAGCAATATTAGCTGACAGAACGATTCCACTGTGGCGAGAGAAGAATTTTGCAGGTTCGGTGGTCAGTGAGTCGAAGACTTGTCTGTAGGTCGCGTTTTTGCGGTTTGGTTCCCTGATGTTGGGTTCTAGCGGTAGGTCTGTCGGGAACGAGTCTACATGAGCAGTGGCGATGATGCAATTGGGGTTGGGTTGAAAATAGTTATCTATCTTGATGTTCCAAGTCTTGGGCATATTTTATTTGCAATGTCAGGGGAATTTCTATGTTAACCAAAACTAGTACAGGACGAAACTAGTACAGGACGGCATAAATAAACCACCCATCCCAGATCAATGAAACGCTTACGATGTATTAATTTTGAATTTTAAATTTCGCCTTGCGGTACTAGGGTGAAAGGTCTGGGGTGTAATACCTGGAGTACCTCTAGCTTATTGTCCCTATTTATTTGCTTTTTCTGAAGCTTTTATTATATGAACTCAACCCAAAACATCTTTACTACTCTTCACGAAACGCTACA
>JAHCSU010000312.1 GCA_023522315.1 Nostoc sp. CCCryo 231-06 | reverse complement strand
AGCTATTCCCGATGAATTGGGAAGCCCCGTCCGTCTTACGGCGGGGTAGTTCACTGTATTTGAACCAGATTTGTCGTAAGGGCAATACCCTGCTGGGACTCCGTTGGAGAACCCGCAGAGTAGTCGCTTTGCGTCTACATGAATTGTCCCTACCGCGTGGTCTATTTACGTGAAAAAGCTGTAAATTCAAAATAGCTGTTTTAATTAGCCAATCATGGGTAATTAATTATACTTAGCTATTTGTATATTTGTCACTACAATGACAACCTCTAATACCGTTTCACTTTCAGAACGCATCTATGTAAGACGCCCATAACGTGCTGTGACAGGATTGGCTGGATTGGATTGATTATTCAGCCAAGCCCACATTTGATCGCCAATAGAAAAATGCCACCATTCTCTAGGATTGCGTTGAAAGCCGACTTTTAACATTACATCTTGCAATAGCTGACGGTGAGCATGATACTTTTGGGCTTCTTGGCGATCGCTATTGGCATAATAATCTGGGTGCGATCGCTCTGACATTTCATCAATCAGCGAACCCATATTCACTATTTGCCCACTATCATCTACTAGCGTCACATCCACCGCCGCACCTGTACTGTGAGGAGGGGGAGTTTTTTCATCAAAACTTGGTACAGCCCAAATTTCATAAACCGCTTGCCAAATCTCTTGGCGTTGGTTTGGGGATAACTCCACCTCAGTTAATCCCCTATCCTGCACTGCTTGGGCGAAGCTGTAATCTACCATAAACTGCTGGACTGCGATCGGGCGATAAGCGTCAAAAATTTGGATACGCCAGTTGCGATGCAGCAGTTCCAGATAATTTTGCGCTTGGATCAAATTTTCAATAACGCTTTGACGGAGATAATAAGGGGAGCGATCGCCATAGGTAGCACCTAATTTTTCATAAGGATGGGGAGATTCCACCGCAAAAAATTCTAAAGGAATCTCTGTTATCGGTTCACCACACTCAAAAATCGGGATTTGATGATAAAGTCTCATGTGAATAATTCGTAATTCTTACCCCATGCAGTGCATAAGAAACTTAGACAATTGCCAAATCATAATGTAAAACTAAGATTTCATCTGCTCTCAAAGTCGCCATTGCATATTCACAGCCTTGGGTATCAGCAAACTCGACTAAATAATGATATTCTTCTTGCTCATATACTTCTACAATTGTTCCAACTTGCCCACTGGGTAAGCTTTCGATATAACTATAATCTTCTTCGATTAGTTGTAATCTCTCAATGGGAATAGGCTTGAGTGTAGCAATAGTATCCAAAAGTTTAACTTTTTTCATTTAACTTCAGAAATGCAGTAATCAAACGTGGATAGGGATTATTAGCGGTAGTTTCCCAGATTGTCCGCAGCCTGATTCCGTCTGTATCAGGTACTATCCAATCTACCTTAAACTGTTGACCAAATTGTGTAGTACTTTGCTGAACAACTTCACCTGCAACTGCTGCTGTTTGAATAAGTTCACGCAAAATATCGGCGTTTTCTAAGGTGATTCCTAGAATTGATGCGAAAACCCTGGCTTTATGTTTCCCACTCGGATGTTCTGGATTTAGACAATAACCTATCAGCTTTTGTGTAGAAATCTCTGCTTGCTCGCCGTTGGGTAATTTCATCGTCTATGAATATGCCCTAACAGACTTCAAATTTTATCATTGACTGTTCGTTTTTTCAAAAATGCTCAATCAAAATCAAACACCTTTATTAGATGCCTTAAAAGCTAATGCAGCAAGACCTCATGCACCTTTTTACACGCCAGGACATAAGCAAGGCGTGGGAATTTCTCAACCCTTGGCTGATTTACTTGGTACAAAAATCTTTCGCGCTGATTTAACCGAATTAGCAGATTTAGATAATCTCTTTGCGCCCCAAGGCGTTATTCAAGAAGCACAACAACTAGCAGCAGCAGCTTTTGGCGCTTCACAAACATGGTTCCTTGTCAATGGTTCTACCTGTGGGATTGAAGCAGCAATTCTGGCTACCTGTGGCACAGGCGATAAAATCATTTTGCCTCGCAATGTGCATTCTTCTGCGATCGCAGGTTTAATTCTCTCTGGTGCAATACCAATTTTTCTCAATCCTGAATACGATCCAGTTTTAGATATTGCCCACAGCATCACGCCCAATGCTGTAGAATCTGCACTCCAACAGCATCCTGACGCTAAAGCAGTGTTGACAGTTTACCCCACATATTACGGCGTTTGTGGAAATTTGAGTGCGATCGCCAACATTACCCATCAATATAATATCCCTCTACTCGTAGATGAGGCACACGGCGCCCACTTTGCCTTTCATCCAAAATTACCCACTCCAGCCTTAGCCGCAGGTGCTGATTTAACTGTACAATCCATCCATAAAGTACTTGGTGCGATGACACAAGCATCGATGCTGCATGTCCAAGGTAACAGGATAGATTGCGATCGCATCAGTAAAGCTTTGCAACTCGTACAATCTACCAGTCCTAGTTATTTACTTTTAGCTTCTTTAGATGCAGCGCGTCAGCAAATGGCACTCCACGGAAAAATGCTGATGTCTCGCACTTTGCAGCTAGCTGATGAAGCTAGAACTAGAATCGGCCAAATTCCGGGATTATCAGTTTTGGAAATGCCTCGGTTGGGGGAATCTCCCGGCTTTGTGGCTTTAGATAAAACGCGGCTAACTGTCACAGTTTCTGGTTTAGGTTTAACCGGATTTGAAGCAGATGAAATTCTGGATGAGAAATTTGCTGTCACTGCTGAATTTGCCTCACTGCAACACCTCACCTTTATCATTAGTTTAGGCAACACCCCAGCCGATATTGAGCAATTAGTGCAAGGTTTTACTACTCTTGCCAAGGAATATCGCCGAACTCACTTAACTGTTACAAATCCTAATTTGCAAAATCTTTTAAGTACACAGGATCATGCTTTACATTTTTCTCCCCGTGAAGCTTTTTTTGCTGTCAGTGAAATACTACCTTTGACACAAACCAATAAACGCATCTGTGCTGAAATCGTCTGTCCCTATCCCCCAGGAATTCCTGTGTTAATGCCGGGAGAAGTCATCACCCAATCAGTCCTTGAATACCTACAACAAATCCAGGCTATGGGTGGATTTATCAGCGGTTGCAATGACATTACCCTCAAAACTTTGAAAGTTGTGAAATAACCTTATAACTACTCATTCTTCTTCGTCAAAGTTTAATTGATAAAGTCAATATTAAATGTGCGGTTTTTCAGATGATTTAGGGAAAATATACAGTAGTTATACTAGTGTGAAACTTCAATAAACATAGCTAGTAAACTAGTGCAATCTTTTATTTATACCCATAGGATCATCTTTATAATTCCGAAACTAGAAGATGAAATCAAAAACCTATTATATTTGGGTGCAAATAGCAGCTCCGATTGTAGTCACTCTAGCGCTGGGTTTTTCAGCAAGAGCGAATGCAGTTGAGTTAGGTGCTGCTTCTGATTACAATGTATTTGTTTTGGGAGATATCTCTCAAAACAAATACAGATATCGAAGGAAAAGTTGCTGCTGGCGGTAACATAGATTTCGTCGGTGGACTTGGAAGCAAACTTTCTGGCAATAGCGGCAACGTAGTAATAGCTGGACAGAATTTAACTCTGAGCAACAGTCAGGTTTACCACGGTAATGCTGTTTATGGAGGCAGCGCCAATGTTTCCAGCAATGTGGGATTTCCCCAAGGAACTCTCAGCAAGGCTAATCCCATTGACTTCAATGAAGCAGGGAAAGAACTGCGAGGGCTATCTGAATATTTGGCAACCTTAACTCCTACTGGTAAAACAACAGTTCAACCTTGGGGTGCTATTAACCTTAGTGGCAGTGGTACTGCTTTCAATGTTTTTAATCTTGCAGGCTCATCTGTCTCCAAGACAAACTATTTTGAAATTAAGGGAGACGCAAATTCAAGTATCGTTGTCAATATCAGCGGTAAGGATGTGTCGCTACAAAACTTTGGGTTTAATATCATTGGTACAGATAAACAAAAGGTAATCTACAACTTCTATGAAGCAACAAACCTAACTGCCAGTGGCATTGGCATCCAAGGTAGTATTCTTGCGCCTTTGGCTAATTTCAATTTCAATAACGGTGAAGTTAACGGCAATTTAGTAGTAGCTTCTTTGAAAGGAAATGGCGAGTCTCATAACCATCTGTTTAATGGCGATCTGCCAGATGTCCCAACTAAGTACTACACTCAGCCTCCCACTCATACTCAGGTTCCAGAGCCTGCAAATCTTCCAGCTTTAGGATTAATTGCTGTAGTATTTGGTTTATTTTGCTACAAACGCAATCAAGCAACTTGTTTAGAATAACTAAAAATTTTTGGCAGCATCGCAAATGACGCGAACTTGTTTACAGATTTTCGCTCATGCGCTCTTTCCTTACTCCCTACCTTCTACAATAAAGATAGACTTTATTGAGATTTGTATAGTTGGGGATAAGCTGTCATGGCTCCCGCCGTTTTAATTCAAAATCTGCAAAAACGTTACGGTACAGTGGTTGCTGTCCAGGATGTTTCCTTTCAGGTAGAACCAGGAGAAATTTTTGGTTTACTTGGCCCCAATGGTGCTGGTAAAACTACAACCTTGCGTGCTTTATGTACACTTACCACACCGGATGCTGGCAAAATCGAAGTATCTGGCATCTCTGTGTTAGATAATCCGAGAGTGGCAAGACAACGACTAGGCTACGTAGCTCAGGAAGTAGCTATAGATAAGGTTTTGACTGGAAGAGAACTGCTGCAACTGCAAGCCGCACTTTATCACCTCCCAAGCGCAGTAGGCAAACAGCGCATTGAGAGTGTATTAGATTTACTCGGTTTGCAAGAATACGCTAACAAAAAGACAGGAACCTACTCTGGCGGTTTACGCAAGCGCCTAGACTTGGCTGCTGGGTTACTCCATTCACCGGATGTTTTAGTTTTAGATGAGCCAACAGTAGGGCTTGACATAGAAACCCGCTTTGTCGTATGGGATTTCCTGCGAAAATTACGCGCCTCTGGGACGACGGTAGTGATTACCAGCCATTACTTAGAAGAGGTTGACGCTTTAGCCGATCGCGTGGCAATTATAGATCGCGGCGTTGTGATTGCCTCTGGTACACCTTCACAATTAAAAGATCAGGTAGGTGGCGATCGCATCACTTTGCGAATCCGCGAGTTTTCCCCCATTGAGGAAGCAGAAATTGCCAAAAACCTCTTGCAACCTTTGCCATTTGTGCAAGAAGTGATCATCAACAGCGCTCAAGGTAATTCCCTCAACTTAGTGGTGACACCTCAGAACGATGTTCTGATTAACATACAGCAAGCGCTGAATACTGCTGGCTTGCCCATATTTGGCATAGCCCAGTCTCGCCCCAGCCTCGATGATGTTTACCTCGCCGCTACAGGACGCACACTAATGGATGCAGAACTGGCAGCCGTTGCCACTCGCGATCCTAAGGCTGAGAAGAAGCAGAATATGAGATAAGGCATAGCGAATGGGGCATTGGGCATGGAGATATTTACCACTCCCAATTCCCGATTCCCCACTCCCGATTCTCCATTCCCCACTCCCCAATTAATTATGAGCGTTACTCCTAAATCTGATATCAATTGGCAGCCGTTAGCATCGCCACAAGCAGATGTTAATGCTGCACCTAACTTTTTCGGTGAATTAGTACAAGAGACGTTGGCTTTAACTCGTCGCTTGTTTATTCAGCTGCAACGCCGTCCCTCAACTTTGGTTGCCGGAATTATTCAACCAGTTATGTGGTTGATACTGTTTGGTGCTTTGTTCCAAAATGCCCCCAAAGGTATATTTGGCAATACAACAACAAATTACGGACAATTTTTAGCTGCTGGCATTATTGTGTTTACAGCCTTTGCTGGGGCGCTGAATGCTGGTTTGCCCGTAATGTTTGATCGCGAGTTCGGCTTTTTGAATCGTTTGCTGGTAGCACCGTTAGCATCACGGTTTTCCATTGTCTTTGCTTCAGCAATCTTTATCATCAGCCAAAGTTTGCTGCAAGCAGCCGTGATTGTTGCAGCAGCAGCGTTTATTGGGGCTGGACTACCAGATGCAACGGGTTTATGTGCGATCGCTCTAATTGTCTTCCTCTTAGCTTTGGGCGTAACAGCCATCTCCCTCGGTTTAGCTTTCGCTCTACCCGGACACATTGAATTGATTGCAGTGATTTTCGTCACGAACCTACCATTATTGTTTGCTAGTACTGCTTTGGCTCCTCTATCCTTTATGCCTCAGTGGTTGCAGGTTGTGGCTACCCTAAATCCTCTCAGTTATGCGATCGAACCCATTCGCTATCTCTATCTCCACAGTAGTTGGGAACTAGGTAGCGTAGTAATGCAAGCTCCTTGGGGGAATGTTACCTTCGGGGGAGCGTTGCTGGTATTGTTCGGCTTTGCCGTTGTCGCCTTACTGAGTATTCAACCCCAACTACGGCGGACTCTTGCTTAAAGAGATAAAATAGAGCAATTTTAGGGTCAAAATCCCATGAAAAAATCATTTTTACAAATTCCTAGACTCTTTGTGGCTACCGTGGCAGGAATTAGCTTTGCTTCCTTGCTTATGGCTCAACCAAGTTCGGCTCAACAAGTCAGCCCAGCCGATGCCTTTCCCAGCAATAGTACAACTGACCAAAATACCGATCCTTTCTCCCGAACGAACTCAGATAATTTCAACATGTTTGACCTGATTCATCGGGCGAATTTCGGGAGTTTCAACTGGAATTCTGATCAACAAAACGAACAACTAGACTCAGCAGCAGCAGCCTTTAAAGCAAGGCAACAAAAACTAATTCGAGGTGAACAACAGCAACCAACCCCCAGTTTGCCATCGTTTACACTACCATCAGCTACGCCGTCATCGGTTACACCACAATCAGGTAACTGAATTCAAGCAAAGAACCCCAAGCCTCTAGAGGCTCGGGGCTGAGACTATTTATAAAATCCTTAGTTCTCAGGTAAAAAACTACAGCCCAAGTGCAGCTAAAACATCGCTAGCATGGGTGGTGGTATTTACACTACTGTCAACATGGGTAATTTTGCCGTTGGGGTCAATTACGTAGGTGACGCGCTTGGCATAACCGCCGCCATCCACATCGAAAGCTGTGATTAGAGATTTGTCGGTGTCAGCCAGTAGGGGAAAATTCAAATCATATTTTTGGGTGAATGCCTGATGGGAGACTTCATCATCAGCACTGACTCCCAAGATTACAATATCTTTACCTTGATATTGAGCCTGGGCATCCCGAAAACTACAGGCTTGTTTGGTGCAACCTGGCGTGTCATCTTTGGGGTAAAAATACAAAACAACCGTCTTTCCTCTTAAATCAGATAGCGAGACTGTGTTGCCCTTTGTATCTTTGGCGGTAAATGCAGGTGCATCCGTACCAACTGCTAGAGGCATAATTAACCTTTCCTGTTTCAGATTGTTGATGCACTTGAAATTTTACATTAATTTATAATCATTTAATATAATTACTAAAAAATAGCATAACTATACTTTAAACCGCGTCCATCTTGAAAACTGTAGTTATTTCAGTATGAAAAGAAAAAACC
>JAHCSU010000311.1 GCA_023522315.1 Nostoc sp. CCCryo 231-06 | reverse complement strand
CTCGAACGTTAAGTCTTTTTACTCGAACGTTAAGTCTTTTTACTCGAACGTTAAGCCTTTTTGCTCGAACGTTAAGCCTTTTTGCTTGGACGTTAAGCCTTTTTGCTTGAACCTTAAGCCTTTTTACTCGAACCTTAAGCCTTATTGCTCAAACGTTGAGGTTATGAAGCTGAAACTTTAAGTTCTAACTCTCCCCCTCATGCTTTTTCAAAGAGTACTAAACTAGTAGGTTGCAATTTCACTTCTTGACCTACAGACAGATGTTCAGCAGCTTCAGAACCATGCCCAGACCATGAGGTATCAGCAGAGTCTAACAATTTATTAGCATTATGCTCAAACGGTAGAGTCACTGTCACTGGAGACGAATTGAAATTCATCACAAATATTAGTTCACTTGATTCGCACCAACGACGCACGATGACCAACTGCTTGTCTTCATCGCTAGTCGCTTTGATGGAGTTGCGGTCTTGATTCAAAAGGGCTGGATGCGTCTTGCGTAAATTAATTAACTGACGATACCAATCCCATAGAACTTTGTGCTTACCGTTATTACGTAATTCCCAATTGAGTTTAGACTTTAGGAAAGTTTCTGCCGATTCGGGATCTGGGGGATCATTTGCAAAGTGAAATGCTTCAAATTCTTCTTTGCGTCCGGCTCGAACTGCTTGAATTAAATCTGGATCGGAGTGACTAACAAAATAAATGAAGGGTGCTGTTTCGCCGTATTCTTCTCCCATGAACAACAGGGGTAAATTGGGCGACAGCAGCACAGCCCCAGCAGCTAACTTTAATCCCTCAAAAGAGATTCGCTGGCTGAGGCGTTCTCCTTTCATTTGATTGCCGATTTGATCGTGATTCTGAATACAGATTGTAAATTGTGATAAAGAGCGATCGCGGCAAGATACGCCATGAAATCTCTTGCGGTGTGGTGCGTACTTCCAATCGTAGACAAAAGTATCTTCATAAGCTTTTGCCAACTGAGCAGGTTGTCCAAAATCTTGATAATATCCTTGGCGATCGCCTGTCAACAGTGCGTGTAATGAATGGTGAAAATCATCACTCCACTGGGCATCAAGACCATATCCACCCAATTCTACTGGACGAATTATTTGTGGATTATTCAAGTCACTTTCAGCAATTAGATGGCGTTTCCATTTTTGCCCTTGTTGTGAAAAATGATGAACTGCTTCCGCTAGTTCCCACAGAAAATGCTTCGCCCCCAAGTCGTAAATTGCTTGAATAGCATCCAGTCGCAATGCATCTATGTGGAACTCGCGCAACCAGTAAAGCGCATTTTCGATAAAATAATTTCGCACACCCTGACTATGGGCATCGTCGAAATTCAGCGCTTCGCCCCAAGGCGTTTTATAGGTTTTAGTAAAGTAGGGCGCGAACTGACTCATATAGTTGCCTTCTGGCCCAAAGTGGTTATACACCACATCCAGCACTACGGCAATTCCGTGTTGGTGGCAAGCATTTACCAGTTGTTTCAGTTCGGCTGGGCTACCGTAGGAATTTTGCACAGCATAAGGATAAACGCCGTCATAACCCCAGTTGCGATATGCAAGAGTTGCTTCAATATGGGTATCTCCCGGAAACTGGGAGATTGGCATGATTTCAATGGCGTTAATTCCCAGTTCTCTCAATTCCGGTAAGCGGGAAATAATAGCGGTGAAAGTTCCTTCAGGCGTGAATGTCCCAACGTGGAGTTCGTAGAAAATCATCGACTCTACAGGAATCCCAGTCCACCCTTCATCAGTCCAATCAAAATTTTGATCGACAATTTGAGACGGCCCATGCACCCCTTCCGGTTGATACTGCGAGGCGGGATCTGCAAAGGTGTCTTGCCCATTTAAGACGTAGCGATAAAGCGTACCCGGATATACATCGTTGACTTTCGTGTGCCAGTATCCCTCAGACTGAGGCTTAAGCGGAATTAACTGCTGTTCTGGCGTCAAAATTTGTACAGTGACACCATCTAATAGCGGAGACCAAACTGTAAATTCGCACTCTCCGTCACCCAAGTAGTTAGCACCTATTCTCACGCAGTATCCTCCCATCAGTTCCAGTTTGTTGTGCCGAATTGTGGCGCGATGGCAAATGTCATTGATTGCACAATGTTTACAAACACGCCAGATAGCATAATGGTTGGTCTACCGGGCTTTTAGCTAGCACCTGGAGGCGGATTTTTGACCAGAACAAATTCAGTCTAATGACAAATTTAGTTGTGAAGGAGGCAGGGCAATACGGTTTGGTTAAGGTTTTTTGATCAAAATTTTAGATCGCAAATCCGCGATAAATCGCCGTTAAGACGAAAGACTGATTATTGTCTTGACGGCGATTCATCGCGTCTTGCCTTAATTGCAGCTACCATCAACACAGTATGCCGATTGATATGTACTAGAACGCTTACCAAATATGGTGTAGCGATTATCGCGGATTTGTTCGTAAAAGCGATCGCCTGCCCATTTCATCCCCGGTAAGGCTCGATAAGCGTCTACAAAAATACTTCCTGCTGGCAATAATCGCCCAATTTCTTCAGCTGCATTACTACCTTGCCAACGTCTCTGAGGTTCATTGCCATCAATTAAAATCATCCCCTGTTCACAGTCTTGGGCTGTAATTCCCCACTGTAAAAGTGTTTGCTCATCTTGCATAGGACTGTAGCGAAACAGCTTTCCTTGGTCTAAGGTTTCTAGCGATCGCACTAGGGTAACGCAGAGATTACAATTTCCATCGTAGATTACGTAGTAATTCATAAAAATAACTGAGTTGTCAGATGTGTATAAATACAACTTTGGTATTCTAGCTTAGAAAACCGTGGCGATCGCTCTTGCCTCGGTAAAGCAGGGCTAAATAATGCGATTAACCTCAGCCAAAACAAAATTTCATTTGTTAAATATGCATAATGTTGTCCAGTTTAAGCTGAATAAAAAGTTTTAGATAATTATTGCGTTAATCCAGCTACCATCTCAACTAACAAAGTGGTCGTCGATCGCATTAACAACACAGTCATCGGTTTTGTTTAGACTTACCCAGATTGCCATTTTTCTTTAAATGATCAAACAATCTAGAACTTATTCATTGACAAAAAATACCAAATATAAATAGGTTTAAAAACCACATCTTTCGTAAGGGCACAGCAATTCTGTGCCCCTACAGCATGGTCTATTTACGTAGTTTACCGCCGTAGGCATCACACGATAATTAAGAAAAAGCTGAAACAACTTACTTTTGTTAATGCACATCACGATGCATTTATACAGTGCGTAAGCCGGACAATCATAGTTTCCAAATAAGGACTATAAAATATTTGCGTAGCAAATTGTTCTCATCACAAAAAAACTAATTAACCTTCATTATTTTATTATTATTCCTTAATATAAAAAACATTATATATTTATATTTTTTTACTAAATAGTCTTTTATCATACATACATCGGCACAAGAAAATACTGAATGCTTGCGACACGTAAGCATATCTTTAATTTTCAGTCGTTGTAATTTAAAACACCAATTACCTCATAAACAAGTATGGCTGATATCACTGGAACTCCTCTAAACGATGTTCTTAACGGTACACTTGAGAACGATATAATCCTTGCATTAAATGGAGATGACTTAATTTTTGCTAGTGCTGGTAACGACACTATTAATGGTGGGGATGGACAAGACACCGTAGATTACAGCCAAAGTGGTGGTGTCACAGTATTACCAACAGGTACAAGTTGTGAACTTTGACAACGTTTTCGGAGGTAATGGAAATGACCGCTTAACTGGGAATGCTGGAGTCAATGTCCTGAACGGTGGTGCGGGTGATGACAACCTTGATGGCAGAGATGGTAATGATATTCTGATTGGCGGATTCGGTAAAGATATCTTAGCTGGTGGAGGAGGAGCTGATATCTTCCGTTACAACAGTGCTTCAGAGGGTGGCGATATTATCAACGATTTAAACGCATCTCAAGGTGATAAAATCCAAGTTTCCGCATCTGGATTCGGAGGGGGACTCGTAGTAGGGCTATTACAACCTTCTCAATTTACCCTCGGTAGTGCTTTCACCAATACTACTCAACGCTTTAGATTTGACACCAATGGCTCGACTCTATTCTTCGACAGAGATGGTAGCGGTTCGGCATTTGGCTCCGTCGAAATTGCTAGAGTAAACGGTGTTAACGGTCCTCAAATTCTCGAAGTAATCGCCTAGAAGATTATGGATTTGAGATTTTAGATTGTAGGGTGCCGTACTCGATGGAGTACGGCACCATTAACAGACATCAAAAAACTCAGAAACCGAGTTTATTAAATTGAAAAAGCTAGTTATATAAAAATATTTGACTTCGATTTTATTAAATTATTAGAACAGCAGGATATTTAATAATTGGTTAGAGATATAGCGTTTCTCGTTTACGTGAGGTACACCCGTAGGGGCACGGCAGTGCCGTGCCCTTACACTTCGCAATATAATGTTGTACCGCATGTGAATGGGAACCGCTATATTTTTGACAAGAAGCAGGAAGAATTGCACGCTAATAGGACTTACGCACAGGGAATGGAAAACGTAGACGCGAACGCGAGTGCGTCTCGTAGAGAAGCGGCTTGCCGCAGGCTACCACAGAGAACGCAGAGGTCACGGAGGAATGAGAGTTTGAGAGGGTTTTTGCGTAAGTACTAGGTAAGTAGGATGCTCAGTTAATTTATTAATTTGATTTTTAACTGTAACTTTTATGTATCCTCTCGATACTCGTTGGGAACCATGACCTTTGGTGAAGATTGGGGTTGGGGTGCATCTGTTGACGAAAGTTGTAAAATCTTTGATAGCTATGTAGAAGCAGGGGGAAATTTCATTGACACCGCCAACGGTTATACCGATGGTAGCAGTGAAAAAATTGTCGGTGAGTTGATTGCTAAAGAACGGGAACGCTTTGTAGTTGCGACAAAATATTCCTTTCCCTTGCAGATGAATAACAAAACGGGCGACCCTAACGCCAGTGGAAACCATCGCAAGAACTTAATTCAGTCTTTAGAAGGTAGCCTGAAACGACTCAATACTGATTACATTGATTTATTCTGGTTGCACGCTTGGGATTTCACAACACCTATTGAAGAAATTTTGCGATCGCTTGATGATGTAGTCCGCCAAGGTAAAGTACTTTACATCGGTATTTCTGACACACCCGCTTGGATCGTTTCCCAAGCAAATACCATCGCCCAATACCAAGGATGGACGCAGTTTGTCGCCCTGCAAATTGAGTATAGTTTAATTCAACGAACACCAGAACGTGATTTGCTACCGATGGCTAAAGCCTTAGATTTAGCAGTAACACCGTGGTCGCCTTTGGGTGGTGGTGTGCTTACAGGTAAATATAATCAACCTCCTCAAGAGAGTAGCGAACAAGGAAGATTAGTAAATCCAGCGTTTGGAACTATTTCAGAACGGAATTTAGCGATCGCTCAAGTTGTCAGTGAAGTTGCAACCGAAATTGGACACACACCTTCACAAGTAGCATTAGCTTGGTTACACGCTCAAAGTGGTGTGATTATTCCGATAATTGGCGCACGTAAATTAACGTAGTTTCAAGATAACTTAGCTTCTTTAAATATCACCCTCTCGCCAGAACATTTGCAACGTTTAAATGAAGTGAGTCAAATCGAACTGGGTTTTCCCCATGACTTTTTACACAATGATGTTATTCGCGATCGCCTTTTCGGTGGTACTTTTAATACCATAGAAAACCATCGTATTAACTAATAGTAATTAACCTTAACATATTCACGCGTTAATTCAATCGGTCGTCAGAGAGTTTCGCCAAGCCAAGCAATTCTGTAGAGTTAGATATAAAAGGCATTAACAACGTAGAATCATGAGCGACAACAGCATTACATCACGTTTGTACCCTACCCGCATTGACATTCCTGCCGAAGCGCGAGTGCAAATCGTGGTACTTCTCAACCAAACTTTGGCAGCTACTTCTGATCTAAAAACCCAAGCAAAGCAAGCGCACTGGAATGTTAAAGGTACTGACTTTTACCAGTTACACCTATTATTTGATGAGCTTGCTGGGGAATTGGAAGAGTACATCGATATGGTAGCTGAACGTGTCACAGCTTTAGGCGGATACGCTTTCGGAACAGCCCGCGCCGCAGCTAGGAATTCAATTCTGCCAGAATATCCCTTAGATATTTTGGATGGCAAAGACCACGTAACAGCCTTGTCAGATCGTTATGCATTCTATGCTAAACATCTCCGGGAAGCGATCGATAAAACAGATGACTTAAACGATCTCGACACTGCCGACCTTTACACCGAAATTTCCCGCGTCATTGACAAACGACTCTGGTTCTTAGAAGCTCATCTGCAAGTAGCAGAAATAAAAGCAGAGAATGGCAAAGCGGGTGCTACTACAACTCAAAAGATCCCTGCTGGTGTAAAATAAGCACTTCTGAGAAAAGTAGTCTTTCGTAAATCTAATAGTATCTTTTTGGTAAGTACGTCACTTTTAAGTGCGTACTTTTCATTTATATGTATATACTTTACTATTGAAATAGTTCAAAACCAGGTCAAAAGATTTCAGAATATCTTCGACAAGTAATATCTCAAGATTAATACTTCAACTTCAATAAGCTAGTAGGTTAGTGAAAAAGTATTCCTAATTCCATTCTGATTCCTCTTGTACAGACGCGATTCATCGCGTCTCTTCTACAATTCATCGCGTCTCTAAATACTCATTAACAACAAGGTAAATATATGTCTCAAAATACAATTAGCCATCTAATTCATGATAGAAACGCCCGTGGTCACGCTAAAATGGGCTGGCTCGATAGTTATCACACATTTTCCTTCGGTAGTTTTTACGATCCCAACCGCATGGGATTTCGCTCTCTGCGCGTGATCAACGACGATCGCATCGCCCCTGGTGCTGGATTCCCTACCCACAGCCATCGTGACATGGAAATCCTCACTTATGTCTTAGAAGGTGCTGTAGAGCATAAAGACAGCTTGGGTACTGGGTCGGTAATTCGTCCTGGTGATGCACAGATCATGAGCGCTGGAACTGGAATCAGCCACAGTGAATTTAATCCCTCACCAACTGAACCACTACACTTACTACAAATCTGGATTCTTCCCGATCAAGAAGGATTAGCACCAAGATATGAACAAAAAGCTTTTCCTCTAGAAGAAAAGCGCGGCAAATTGCGCTTAATTGCTGCTAAAGATGGGCGCGATGGTGCTGTGACAATTCACCAAGATGTTGATTTATACACATCTGTTTTAGAGTCAGGTGATGTTGTTAATTATCAAGTCAAACGCGATCGCTATGCCTGGTTACAAATAGCGCAAGGCATAGTTAACTTAAATGGTGAAGAACTCAGAGCAGGTGACGGAGTGCAAATCAACGGCGAAGAACAACTAGAAATTAGCACCAACATCGGCGGCGAAATCTTGCTTTTCGATTTGGGTTAATATTGCAGCTAAAAAGGCGGTTAGAAACCGCGTCTACATAAACAAAACCTGCATCCGCAGGTTATAAGTACCTGGACAGAATTAATTACATATTAGTTATTTACCAATTCTTTGCCAGT
>JAHCSU010000310.1 GCA_023522315.1 Nostoc sp. CCCryo 231-06 | reverse complement strand
TTTTATCTTAACTGTAATTTCTGTGTACTTCAAGTTGAAGTGCGGAATGTGGGATTTAACATAATTATAATTCCACTAAATCCCGGTAGGATTATAGTATTTATCTATAAAAGCTGATTTTATAGGCAGCCACAACCCTAATTTTACTCAAAATCTAACATCTGTTTAGCTAACTAAATCAGGATTTTTTACTTGTGCAAGAAACATATTTTTAACCTAATTTCGCCCATAGCAGCTTCTAGTTGCAAAATTGACCAAGGTTGGTATCTTTGTAGTCTACAAAATGAATTAGTAATTGATTCTGAATTCTGATTAAAGAAAATAAATATTGAAATAATTCTGATTTTTCGAGACTAAATATATAAATTTTTTATGAGATAATTTATATTTAATTCTAATCGCACTTGTGGTATAAATTAAAATGAAATACAGGAATTAATTCGAGCGCTTTTGAACATATACGTTAATAACTTGTACAGCCAATCAAGTGATGGCGATACGAGATAGCCGAGACACATTTAATGTATGCATATTGTTTGGCAATTCTCGCTTTGATTTCTTAATTACCCAGCAGAGTTAAATAAACATGGAACTTGAAGCTTTATTACTAGGACTTGAGCCATTTACCGCCTTAGCAGTAGGAGTTGGTGCATTAATATTGGCACCTGTTATAGGACTCCTATTTGATTTTTGAACAATCAAGCTGCCTAGAAGCTTGACATACAAAGCTTGACTTCTCAGTATACTGAGCAAGATTCAAGTAGGATTCCTATATTAGTTCAGTAGGTTCTGCACTTGGAGGAAAAGATTCTAATTCCAATTTAACTGAATCTTTAACAGACTCCACAAAAGAGTTAACAAAAAAGGGATTAGTCTGGGGTTTTGAAGCATTTGAAAATGCCCAAACCATTTTTTCGGAAGCGGAGGAATCATTTAGAGATTTGTTAGCAGATGCTAAGACAGAGCATCTGCTCAAGAAAAATCAAGCAGAATCAGAGAATACGAGACCTCATCAGGTAGAAATTGTCGAAGATGCTCATACTTAAAAAATTGTAGTTTCCCAGCTTGGGACTATTTACTGTGACGATTTTTGTAGATAGGGTAGATGCCCTATCTACAAATTTATAATTGAAAATTACTGGGCGGATATTCTTCATATTTATGATTCAGTGATTTTTGTCAAGTGCGATCGCCAGAGAATTTAAATGTATTGCAAATAACACAAAAAGCGCTGTAAATCAAGAACACGTTTGGTTGTACTCCATAAAACTTGAACATCTACTAGGCAAACGAGAATGTTGATGACAGATGAAAGTAGAGGATCTTTGATCGATCAAGTAGAAGAGCTAAATTATCAAGTTGTACATAAAAATGAGCAGCGCCTCAGAATTTTTCTCCCTAGACTTGCAGAAGACTTAGAATATTCTCAAACCATAAAACGGGTAATTGAATCATTTAATTTAGTAACCGATGTGCGGATAAATTCAGCCGCCAAATCAATCGCCATCGAGTATAAAACTGAAGGTGTTTCTAGTAGTTTTATCCAAGAGGAAATTCTCACCTGTATTGAACTGAGTCTTTCCGAAGATTTATCAAAATTAGACTTGGCGATCAATCCGCCAGCAGTTGCAAAAGTCGATAGATTGCAACAAATAGTAGGTTATGAAATTGTTCACAAAAATCCCCGGCGCATCAGAATTTCGATTCCTCGACTGGCCGCAGATGCTGAGTATGTCCGCACGTTAAAATATCTGGTTGAGTCTATTGATAGTGTAATTGAAGTTCGGATTAATCCAGTAGTGAGTTCGATCGCAGTTGAATATGACTACCAAGTTGATGCTCAAGCGATCGCCAAAGCTGAACAAAAGCTATTTGCAGCTATTCAAGAAGCTATCCACGTCCAAATTCATGAGACTGCAATTCAAAAGGCCACCGAAACAGAAAGCAATCATGAAATTAACTACTGGGAAAGGTTAGGGCCATCCGTAGTTAGTATGGTGCTGAGTTTTGGCGCTTTCATCGGCTTACCATTCCCCGGTGTCTTAATCGCGGGTGCAATCTTTTTCGCATCAATACCAGTATTCCAACGAGCATGGGAAGGGTTTAGCATTGTGCTTTACCCCTACAAAAATATGGTTTTGACGAATATCCATATTCAGGATTTTCTGTCAATGCGTAAGTCCTAAAGTCTTTTAAAGTTGCAATGCGATTGTTCCGGCTGACAATGTGATTGTTTCGCCTAACAATGCGATTGTTCCGGCTGACAATGCCATTGTTCCGACTAACAATGCCATTGTTTTTACAAGATTTGGAAAACCTTTCTTCTCATTAAGAGGAGAGAGGTTTTAATTTTTCCCCCTTCTCTAATATGCAAGGGGATTAGATTTTTCAGGAACTTTACCTATTGTCGGCTAATCTTAGTGCCAGTCCCCCATACCCAATATCGTGATCTAAGATTGTTGGGTATCCTATAAATTGCGATCGCCACTATACCGATGATCGAAGTTGAGCATCTGAGTAAAATATACGGTTCCACCCCAGCGATTACTGATGTCACTTTTAGCGTCGAACCTGGGGAGATTTTAGGGCTTCTGGGCCCCAATGGCGCTGGTAAAACCACAACCATGCGGATTCTGGCTGGTTATTTACCGGCAACCAATGGAAATGCCCGAATTGCTGGTTATGATGTCCATGAAAATTCTCTAGCTGTACGCCAACGCATTGGTTATTTACCGGAAACACCGCCGTTATATCCAGACATGACGGTGGAGGGATTTTTACATTTTGTAGCACGAATTAAGGGAGTATCAGCAGGCGATCGCCCCAACAAGGTAACAGCCGCTATCGAACGCTGCAACTTAGAAGATAAACGGCGGGTAATTATTCGCAAACTCTCTAAAGGATACCGCCAAAGAGTAGGAATTGCTCAAGCGATCGTCCACGATCCACCAGCGATCATTTTAGATGAACCCACCGTTGGACTAGATCCCCGACAAATAATTGAGGTGCGAAATTTAATTAAAAGTCTCGCTGGTACTCACACAATTATTCTTTCTACGCACATTCTGCCAGAAGTAAGCATGACTTGTAGCCGCGTCGCCATCATCAATCGCGGTAAAGTTGTGGCAACTAATACACCAGAAAACTTAATGACTCAGTTGACAGGTGGCTCAGGGTATGAATTGGAAATAGAAGGAGAAGCTGCGCTAGCGAAACAGGTATTGCAAAAAGTCGCGGGTGTGAGTCTGATAGAATCAATTCCGACCGGAATACACGGCCATCAACCTCAGGCAAATCGCGCTTACCTGCGGGTAATATCGCAACCGGGAAAAGAACCAGGAAAGGATATTGCTACAACATTGGTGCGGGCAGGATTCGGTTTACATGAACTGCGGCGAGTTAACGCCACCTTAGAAGATGTATTCTTGCAACTGACCACAGAAGAGAAAAATTTCGATAGTGAGGTAGACTTAGCAGCAGACAACGAAGGAGAGGCAGCGTAAATGGGTGTAGTGCTGAGTAATATTATTGCCATTTATCGCCGAGAGTTACAGAGTTATTTTGTATCACCTTTGGCTTATGCGATCGCAGGCATATTTTGGTTCATCGCGGGGTTATTCTTCGTGATGATTTTGCTAGGGCCAGATGGCATTTTGCTAGGAGTCGCGGCAATAGATGCACAAGGGCAACAACTCGGAGTGCCAGTACCGCCGATAGATGTCCCCTACGAATTTGTTCGAGCATTTTTAGATCGCATGGGGTGGCTATTGTTGTTTATCTTGCCAATTCTCTCGATGGGACTCTATGCCGAAGAACGTAAGCGCGGCACTTTAGAATTATTAGCCACGTCACCAATCACCAATTGGGCGGTAGCTTTAGGTAAGTTATTAGGTGTGCTAACATTTTTTACCACGATGGTTGTACCCATGCTAGTGTTGGAAGCGATCGCAATCAGTGGATCAAATCCACCAATGGCGCTCTCAATTCCCTTGCTGGGTCATTTTGGATTAATCTTGCTAGCAGCAGCAATTTTATCTTTAGGAATGTTTATTTCTTCATTAACAGACAGCACAATTCTGTCTGCCGTTTTCACCTTTGCAGTAATTTTATTGTTGTTATTGATTGATTTAATCGCCAAAATTGTCCCTGGCCCCGTGGGCGAAGCATTAGGTTATCTATCATTGCTGAAACATTACAACACCTTAATTCAAGGCATTTTTGATACTAGCGCCTTAATTTTATTCGCCAGTTACATTTTTTTGGGCATCTTTCTCACCGCTCAATCAATTGATGCACTGCGCTTTCAAAGGCAATAGTTATTTGTCATTGGTCATTTGTCATTTGTCCTTGGTCATCTGGTACATTGCCAATTGAGTTTAGGTAGGAGTTTAATTTGGGTGCTAGTTCGTCAATGATTATTTTGATTGCATTTATAGCTTTTCCAAATCAGATAAGGTACATCATAGCCCCCTCCTCGCCTGCGGGGAGGGGGTTGGGGGTGGGGTTCTTCGGGTTTAAGAAGCAATCAAGCGGACATGATATGACTAGTTTTTTACAAACGACCAACGACCAATGACCAATGATCAATGACCAATGACAAATAATATGAAGATAGTTACAAAAAAGAAACAGTGGAAATATCTGTTTTGGTTGGGCCCGTTCCTAATTGCTGTCGGCTTAACAGTTGGGTTAGTCTCTGAACAGTGGGGATTAATTCCATTAGTATTTCTGATTGCGGGAATTGTCATTAGTGGGTTAGGGATAATATGGCAAAGCTACGAAACTAACTGGTGGAAGCGTCGTTCTACCCAAGCTGGCACTAATGCTTTAGTAGCAACTCTGGCAGTGTTAGCAATTTTAGGATTGATTAACTTTTTGGGAACTCGCTACCACCTGCGGACAGACTTAACAGAAACGCAATTGTTTACCCTTGCACCCCAGTCACGGGAACTGGTGAGGGTTCTACCACAGCCAGTTAAGGTATGGGTGTTTGATGTTAACCAAAATCCCCAAGACCGAGAATTACTAGAAAATTATCAGCGCCAAAGCTCAAAATTTAAATATGAGTACATCGACCCCCAAGCTAGACCAGGACTTGCAGAAAAGTTTGACGTTAAAAATTACGGGGAAGTTTATTTAGAATCTGGAGATAAACGGCAATTAGTACAGACGGTAAATGAAAATGAGCGATTGTCAGAAATCAGATTAACTAGTCGCCTGCAACAACTAACAAATTCAACCACAGCCAAAGTTTACTTACTCCAAGGTCATGGCGAACGCCAAATTTCACCTGCTAAAGGTGCAATATCACAAGCAGTTCAGGGATTAGGCGATAAAAATTTTACAACATCACCCCTGAATTTAGGAGAAACTTCCAAAGTTCCTGAAGATGCGGCTGTAGTGATAGTAGCTGGCCCCAAACGAGGGCTGTTTGAAGGCGAAGTCAAAGCTTTGCAAGAATATCTTAATCGCGGTGGTAACTTACTGCTGATGATTGATCCTAATACCGATCCCAAACTTAACAGCTTGCTACAAGGGTGGGGTGTTCGTCTGGATAATCGTTTAGCAGTCAATGTCTCTGGCGGAAGCGTCGTGGGACTTGGCCCTGCTACGCCCTTAGTGACAGAATACGGACAACATCCGATTACCAAAGATTTCGATAACGGTAATTCTTTTTATCCGATTGCCCGACCACTGGAAATTACCTCTGTACCTGGTGTCGAAGCTACTCCTCTGCTACGAACCAAACCCTACCCCAACAGTTGGGCAGAAAGCGACCTCCAAAGCGAAAAGTTGGAGTTTAATGAGGGTAAAGACCTGAAAGGGCCTCTAACCTTGGGCGTTGCCTTCACCAGAAAACAACCACCCAAATCTGCTTCCACACCTCAAGCTGCACCAACACCTTCACCCCTACCATCACCAACCACTCAAAGCAAGACTTCCCCCACTCCCTCTACTTCCCCTGCCCCCTCTGCCCCCCCCCCGACTCCCACTCCTTCATCTCAAACAGCTACCGAGTCCCGTTTAGTGGTTTTAGGAAATTCCGAGTTTGCCACCGATGGCTTGTTTCAACAGCAATTAAATGGAGATGTATTCCTCAACTCAGTTACTTGGCTGAGTCAACAGGATCAGCAACCCCTTTCTATTCGCCCCAAAGAGCCGAAAAACCGTCGGATAACCTTGACAACCACACAAGGCAATCTTTTAATATTGTCATCTCTGTTGGTTTTACCCTTAATTGGGTTTGCGATCGCAGTTATTATCTGGTGGAAACGAAGGTAAGAAGTGAGACGCGATTAATCGCGTCTGTACAGGATGTTAGAAGTAGAGACGCGATTAATCGCGTCTAATGCCCAATGCCCCATGCCCAATGTTTAAAAAATGAAATTGCCGAAAACGACTTTAATTTTGATACTGCTAACGTTGGGTTTAGGCAGTTTTGTTTACTTCCATGAAATTCGGGGTGCAACTGTGCGAGAAGAAACCAAGGAGCAAAAGCAGCGAATTTTCTCTTTTGGAGAAGATGATGTGCAGTCTTTAACAGTCACAACAAAAAAAGTCACCCTGAATCTAGAACGGAACCCTGAATCTAGTAGTAACCCCAAGTGGTTAATCAAATCTCCTGTATCGGGCCCAGCAAATGATGCTATTGTTTCTTATTTAATGGATTTGTTGGTCAAAGGTAATAGCAATCGCACTCTATCAACTCCAGCAAAAGAGCTTAAAGAATTCGCTCTAGATCAACCCCAAGCAACCATTAATATCACCTTGAAAAACCGACAAAGCCATCAGTTGCTTTTGGGTAAATCTAACTTTAACGGTCGTTTCTTATATGCTCAAGCTGATCCTGCTGCTAAACCCAATGGAAATATAAACGTGCTGTTGGTATCTACAGATTTTGCAAATGCCGTGAATCGGGAATTATCAGAGTGGAAACAACCTGTAGATAATAGCCAGAAACTTCCTCCGCTCACTATTCCTAAACCGAGTCCGACAAACAGCAAATAATTAATTAAAAATCTGGCGATATTATTATAGCGGTTCTTAGTTGAGTGAGGTACAAGAACCCCACCCCCAACCCCCTCCCCGCTCTTCGATAGGGGGCTATGATCTACATCATGTGATTAGGAAACGCTATATGACAAATCCGACAGCAACATTGCTGATTTCCTGCCCCGATCAACGGGGATTGGTAGCGAAATTTGCCAATTTCATCTATTCTAATGGTGGTAATATTATCCATGCAGATCAGCATACAGACTTTGCTGCTGGTTTATTCCTTACCCGCATTGAATGGCAACTAGATGGGTTCAATTTACCGCGAGAATTTATTGCCCCTGCATTTAATGCCATCGCACAACCATTAGATGCTAAGTGGGAAATACGTTTTTCTGATACAGTACCACGCATTGCTATTTGGGTAAGTCGCCAAGACCATTGTCTATTTGACTTAATTTGGCGACAACGCGCTAAAGAATTTATTGCTGAAATTCCTTTAATTATTAGCAACCATTCTAATTTAAAGGTAGTGGCAGAGCAATTTAATATCGACTTCCAGCACATTCCCATCAATAAAGATAACAAAGCAGAACAGGAAGCTCAACAACTAGAATTACTACGCCAGTACAAAATAGATTTAGTTGTATTGGCGAAATATATGCAGATTGTTAGTGCAGATTTTATTAATCAATTTCCGCAAATTATTAATATACATCATTCATTTTTACCAGCTTTTATCGGAGCAAACCCTTATCACCGAGCTTTTGAACGTGGGGTAAAAATTATTGGTGCAACTGCTCATTATGCCACGGCTGATTTAGATGCAGGCCCAATTATTGAACAGGATGTGGTGCGAGTTAGCCACCGTGATGAAGTTGATGATTTGGTAAGAAAAGGCAAAGATTTGGAGAGAGTTGTATTAGCAAGAGCGGTGCGATCGCACTTGCAAAATCGTGTATTAGTGTATGGAAATAGAACAGTAGTATTTGAGTAAATAATGCTCAAGTGACTGAAAGTCGTAGCTATACAAAAAAGTCCGCCTAAGCGGACTTTAGAAAAATACTTGTTTCAAGAATTGCCGTAGGTGTTTTAGTTAGCTGAAACTAACTCTGTCTCATCTTTCGATTCATCTCTGATTTTAAAGTAGTAATAAAGATTACCAACAGTTAAGTCTGATGACTGTTGCAAATTAGATGTAACTAATATTTTATAACCAGTAATTCAAGCCTGTGCATTAATACGCGAGTAAGCAAAAAATTTATAGCTTGAACAAATTTAAAACACTACCTACTACCTATTAGTCAATCCAGGGAGATCCAGCCACCATTGGTCAGTTCAACTAGTTTTTCTTCTAGCCAGCCTTCAAAGAGTTCATCTAGCAGTCGCTGGCGCATTGATTCATCTAGTAAAGCTGGGATAAGTATCTCTAGTCTCACAATCACCAGCCATTCTCCTAAACGAGTAGGACGCCATAGTTGACCCGCTTTACTGCCATACAACATTTGTGCTAGCTTTGGGGAGATTTTGCTGAGTTCGACTGGCCCACACCAACCTCCGCTTTTTGCTTCTGGCCCTTGAGAAAATTGTCGGGCTAGTTCAGTAAAGGATTGTTCTCCTTCCTGAAGTCGGAAATAAAGCTCGTCAGCAAGTCCCTCATCCTTCGTCCTGATTAAGGAATAAATTACTTTGTTTAGCGAAGACTTACGCTTAAGGAAATGACTTTGAATTTTCGGCTCCCAGTTAGCTTGTTTAAACTTCTCAATTCTTAGTTCTCGGATAGCTATAGTTTCTAGCTGCTCTGGAGTCATTTCATAGAGTTCTAGCCATTGCTGACGTCTTAACTCGGAAGTAAGCTGCCATTTCTCATAAAATTGCTCACAAGCACTGGCTTTTTCTTCGAGCGTACAGGTAAAAGAAGCTATCGCCTGATCAGTGATAATCTCACGTAAAAATTGGGGAAACAGCTGATAGCTCGCCAACAAGCTGACAATTTTTGCCGTCGGGATTTTTTGATTTTTAACTTGCAAAATCTGAGCCATATCTGAGAAAGCCAACGGATTTATTCATACTTTTAATCTGTTTTGTAAGCAGAGACCAAGCCTCTACTTACAAAACTCATCTGGGCTTTGAAAGATCATTTTCAGATACAAGCACACAAGGAACTTTTATTTATCTATTTAACATCAAATCCTAGTTCATACTGGCCGCCATTTCCAGAAAACGTAAATCGAAAGTAGCCAGGTGTTCCATCAAAGAAAATTCCGCCGTCTTTGATTGTGCCTGGATCGCTACCGGCAAATTGGCGTATGGTGTCAAATTTGTCGTCGAAAGAAGGACCAGAGCCAGGATCGTCTTCCCATAGTGTAAAAAACAGAGGATCTCCTTTGGTAGCCGGATCGTTTTCGAGTAGTTTGTTTGGGAAGAGAATTTCACCAGCATCAAAACTATTACTCACTGTATTTTTCTTAGAACTACTCTCAACTAAGTAATAGATTTCGTCATTATTATCACCACCACGTGGATCTTGCTCTTTGATACATTCTATGTAACACAAGTAGACTTTAGCCATGATGCTTATTCTCCTTCAACATTTTTTAGATGCTATTTTAGACTGGAGCTTTGGCTAGTTTGCGGTGCGAAACCCAAAAGCTCTAAAGTAATTGAGATAGGGCAAAATGCAGTCAATCGCAAGGCTTAATTACTCTTGAAAAGATATCACCTTGATCAATCAAAGTGCTAAATCTAGTCATAAAATTTCATATTGACTTAGTACAAGCCGAAAATCCAAAAAGCAGAAAATTTTGGAAAAAATAGGAGAAGCCAGTAGGTGCGATGTCAGAATCTGTTCTTGAATCACCTAGTGGAGTCATTGCACAAGCGATCGCACTTTACGAAAATCTCCTAGAACAGCAGGAAAAAGCTCACAACGAAACTCTGGAACAACGTGAGGCTGAAAAGATGTGGATTTACCAAAAGCGCCAAGAACTTGAGCAGGTACAGAATCGACTGGAAACCATTGCCAGTAAATGCGCCATTGTTTAATCGCCTTCCTTACAGAAAAAAATAGTTATTTCAAGAATGGCTAAAATGCTCTAAGAAGCGATCGCGCTTTGTTATAGTCGCTAGTTTCATAATGTCATTTACAGATAAACGTCCTCTGGGTTGGTTGTTGCAGCAGTTTCAACTCCAGCCAGGTAAGCCCGCTATTGCCTCTGGATTGCGTAGCCTTTTTATACTGGGTGTGCCGATTGGAATTGGAATCATTACAAATCATACTGCTGAAAGTGCGATCGCCACTATGGCAGCTTGGTTCGTTGGGATGGTAAATGTTGACGGAGCCTACCGTCAGCGAGCGATCGCTATGATCGCAGCTACGATTGGGGTAACTGTAATGTTCCTAATCGCAAGTCTGGTTAGCAGTGATCTCTGGTTAGCGATCCCGACCACTTTCTTGGTGATATTTATCACAGGTTTAGCTAGCCTCTATGGCAACGTGGCTGCATCTGTCAGCTTGATTACTTCGATTATGTTTGTGATTTCGCTGGCTAAATTCGCTTCATTTTCTAATTTGTCTACTCTTATTCAAGACTGTGGGCTATGTCTGGCTGGTGGAACATGGACAACTGTCTTGTCATTAGGACTGTGGGTGGTGCGTCCTGATGTACCTGCAATACAGACAGTCGCTAACTGTTATCTTTCATTAAGCAATTTTGTGGACTTGGCAAGCCAGAGAGCATTAAATCCAAAAAATCAGCAGCAGTGGGAACAGCGATTTTTGCAAGCTCAGGATACAGTCATTCAAAACTTGATATCTGCCCGTAGCGTCTGGACAACTATCTGGACTAGGCAAAGAGGAGCTAACCTCCGGGGAAATCAGTTACTCGTATTAATTGAGGATATAAATCAAATTGTCAATTCTGTTGTAGCACTGAGCGAACTATTAGCGATCGCATCCGAACATCAACTATTTTCTCGGTTACAGCCAGAAATTCAGCAAGTGATAGAACAGTCGGCAATTGCTCTGCAAATGTTATCACAAGCGATCGCCAAAGGAAAAAACTCACCTCACTTAGGGGATCTCGATCGGAGTCTTGAAGCACTAGAACACCAAAGGCAAGTTCTGCGTTCTCAAGTCCTCAATCAAACCATCAATGCTCAGACAGATGAATATTCCGATCTCCTCAACCTTGGGAAGATTACAGCCAGTCTGACAAAGCTAGTAGAGCAAATTCATACTGATGCAGAGATTGTTACAGATTTAAGCCAGGGAAAACAGCGCAACAGCATTGCCCAGCGAGATATTTCGCCCCCAGCCCAACCAGAGCGTTCTACAATTATTGATACGCTGCGAAATAATTTCACTTTTGATTCAGTCCTCTTTCGTCATGCCTTGCGCCTCGCACTCATAACAACCCTTGCTGAATTACTTGCCTTCCAACTACCTACAGGCTACTGGATAACGCTAACAGCTTTAGTTGCACTTAAACCCAACTTTGGTGGAACGACACAGACAACAGTCCAAAGAGTCGTTGGCACTATTTTGGGTGGAATTATCGGTATTGCTCTGGTTTTACTAGTTAAGAATTCATTAGCCATCGCAGTTTGTTTCCTGCTGCTGGTGTTTGTGGCGATGTCGGTGCGATCGTTAAGCTACAGCTTATTTATCATCCTGCTGACTCCCGCCATCATATTGCTACTCAACATTATTAGTGCAGGTGGCTGGCAGGTTGGAATATTGCGGATCTTCGATAGCTTGGCTGGGGGTGTCTTAGCACTGCTTGGTAGCTATTTGCTTTTCCCCCGTTGGGAACGACAGCAACTTCCTGCACAACTGGAAAAGACAATTCGAGCTAATCTTGCTTACTTTCAGCAAGTAATAGCTAACTATCTCCATCCAGAATATAATGCGTTTGCTGATTCTATCAACATGCTACGCCACCAAGCAGCACTAGAGAACGCCAACGCCAACGCCGCAGCTCAACGATTGTTCAGCGAACCTCGTCACATTCAGGGAGAAATCGAACCTGTAATGACGCTGATAATATACATTCGTGGCTTTTTCAGTTCGGTAACAACTTTGGCAGAACATCTGCCGGAATTTAGCGGTGAGTACCAATTTCCTGAAGTAAAGCGACTTGCTGATACCATTGTCCAAGTTTTAGAAAACTTAGCAGATGTCCTTGGACAGGGACAGCCACCTCAACCATTACCAGCGCTGGATAGCTATCTCGAAGCAATTCACTACCAAATTGAACAGCTACATACTGCTCGGTTATCAGAAATTGCTACCAATTACAACACTTTAACTCCCACATTACAAGCCGTTCGAGAACAAACTCCGCTCTCCACAGAACTGGATCGAATTGTTAATGAAATTAAAGTTATGCACTGTGTAATTGCTCGTCTGCAAGAATAATTGGCGTTGCAACAAAATCTAAAATTAGGTCAGTTCTTAACAAGGGCTGCGATCGCAGCTACCAGTTTGGCAGGAACAGCAAATCTGGCTTTGACTGCATAATCGCAGTGAGTGCTTCACTGGCAGAGGCTGCGATCGTCACGATTGCTCCCTGCTGTTCCAATAGAAAGTTTAATTTAAGTATCACTAATAAAAGGAGTTAAAAAAAGTATATCTTTTTAACTCCAGTTCCCTATTTACTTTTAGACTTTTCATTTAAAAATTTCAGCAGCTTTTTTACATACCCCCAAACTTCCTTTCAAGAACTGTACTTAACTATCAAAATAGCGTGTAATAACCTGATAATCAAGGGAAATAAAAAACATCCTACTTTTCCCACCTTTCTTACTTTCTATACTATAATTTTTCCTAACATTATGTCCTATTTGATGTTTTATAGTTGCTAACGCTATATTATGTCTGCGACTTGAAAAGCAGCCATCATTATAGTGATAGAGAAAACATCCTTTATAAAGCCAGTAATTTAATTAGGTATGAAAAAATTAGGCGATCGCTACAACCACCTTGATACAAAAGCTGTGCTAAACCGCGTCCATCTTGAAAACTGTAGTTATTTCAGTATGAAAAGAAAAAACC
>JAHCSU010000031.1 GCA_023522315.1 Nostoc sp. CCCryo 231-06 | reverse complement strand
GGGTACTTGTTTAGCTTGAGCGTTGTAAGACTTTGTACCCCGAAAGGGTGCAGTCCGATAAAAAACCGCTTCTACATAAGGTAACGCCGCTTCGTACAGCCAAGTAAAGCCGCAGGACTTGGGGATAATTTCGTACATTTCGCCGCGAATGTAAACATGATGGTAAATTGGACGACCTGCAACGGCGAAGATGCCATTAACAAGAAAATTCATCGCATCGGGGACGCTTTTAATTTCCCCCGCATCGTATAAATCGCTCATTTCAAAGAAAACTGGAGCCATTACTTCCCAAAATAAGCCCAAGTTGCTGTAGTACGATAGCTGGCGCACTTGTTCGATAAACATTTGGGGGAATAGCTTATACATCCCTAGCATAGCTGGGTTGCCTTGGAAATAAGCTTTAATCGCGCGATCGCACGCGGCTATATATTCAGGAGTATCTAAGTAAGGATCGAACTTTCCCCCCATTCCACGATGCCATAACATTGCCTGCATACAAGCTTCGGCAAATTCCATATTTATGCGATCGTGCCACAAATGATGTAACAACTTAGGCATTTTGATGGTTTCCCCTTTATCCATAAATGCCAATAGTTCGGGATGGGCGGTAGCTGCGCCTTTTTGCCAAATCCTTAAATCCGCATCTTCTCCTGCATAGTGGTTATGTAAGTCTAAATACTCTTGAGGTAAAAAGTATTTAAAAGCAGGTAAAGGGTTTAAAAATACGCGCTCGGCGATGTAAAGTAAGTCGCGCCAGTAAAAATCCATCGGTACAGCATAGGCTTTATACAAGCCAATAATCTGCATTAAGTTCTCTGGCGTATCTGGTAACATTGCACCGCCTGCTTCTAAGCGGTGAATTACATGGGCAAATTCGTGGGTTGAAGGTGGGAGTTTAGTAGAGGTTGCAATAGTCATAATTTTATT
>JAHCSU010000309.1 GCA_023522315.1 Nostoc sp. CCCryo 231-06 | reverse complement strand
AGGCTTAAGGTTACAACATTAAGGCTTAGAGCTAGAACATAAAGGCTTAAGGTTAGAGCAACATGAAATACAGAGCATTTGTAGAGGCACAGCAATGCTCATAGGTGTCAACTTAACGTAAAAACCATGTCCCGCAAGGAACTGGAGTTCCTTGCTAATAGCTCAAGTCATCTAAAGATGACTAAATAATCCGAAAAATCTTTAGTCTACTTCAGTAGACTTTAGCTATTAGCCTTGAACTTTAGTTCCAGGCGGGTGAGTCGGCTAACAGTTAAGCTACTTTTGCTTATTGTGTATTACTTAAACATAATATTATTTTTCTGAAAATCAACCCTTGGTGATTAAATACCGAGAAATTACGGACATAAGTAAAAAATTTGATTTAAAAGACTGCGCTTTTTGCTGATCCAGTATATAGATTAATTGAGACAAAATAGGTTTGTAAAGCTTTAAAAGCTGTGTAAATTTATGTCTCGAACCAAACGTAGTTCCCGGATTCTAGAAAAAGCTGAGTTTAGAGTTGCCGGACTGAAAGCTATCGATCAAAATATCAATTTTGATGATACTTATAACTTGCAAAACCTGACTCAATTAATAGAACAATTTCACAATACGCTTGATCGTTATAACGCTGATATAGCTATGATTGACTCTTCTAAAACAAAATTAGATGAGATGGAAAAAACCTTAAATCAAGTTTCAGACAAAATGCTGATGGGAGTTGGTTTCAAGTACGGCAAAAACAGCAATGAATATGAACTTGCAGGTGGTGTTCGAGACAGCGAACGTATGCGTAAAAGCAGATTGACACGCTTAAAATCTAATAAAGATAAAACATCAGATCAAAATGCAATAACCGCTTAGTACCATTGCACGGAAGTTTAAGCGAGTAAAGTTAAGTGCATTTTGGGCGAGGTATGAAAAATTAAAAGTAATGAGCCGAAGGTGACATTCAAGGTGTCTAGATCCCCGACTTCTTTGAGAAGTCGGGGATCTATCGTCTCACGAATGATTCAGTACTGCTATATAATAAAACTTTGCATTAACCCAGAACTTCCGCAATTTTAAAATTGAATGACCCGGTTTATACATGATAAATTTGCTAAAGACTATCTAGAAGAGTTATTAAAAGATTACGGAGAAGTCAAAGCATCAGAAAAAGTTGCAGGAGAGATTAAAGAAATAGATGTTTTCTTCACTCCTGCCAAACAGCAAAACTCTAATTTACAAATACTCGGTTTGTTAGGAAGATTTGCTGAACATCCCGCAATAATAGAACCCTTCCGCAATCCAGCTTCTACCGATGAAATCTGCGACTGTATTCTAAAATTATTAGAAGTCAAGGCTTTCTTGCGACGAGAATCTAAAGCTAATAAAACCAAACTTCAAGACTCAGATATTCCTAAATTGTGGGTTCTTACACCTACCATATCTGAAACTAGATTATCTAGCTTTGGAACTATGCAAAAAGACGGTTGGTTGTCGGGAGTACATTTTCTGCCAGATGCCTTGCGGACAGCAATTGTGGCGATACACCAACTACCACAAACATCGGAAACTTTGTGGTTGAGGCTTTTGGGAAGGGGAAGGGTGCAATCACAAGCGATTATCGAGTTGCAAGCGTTACCATTAGATCATCCATACCAGAAAGCAACCCTAGAATTAGTTTACAACTTGCGCGAAAACTTGAGAGTAAACCAACAATTAGAAGCAGATGATAGGGAGTTAATTATGCGACTAGAACCACTTTATCAAAGGAACAGAGAACAAGCGAAAGAAGAGGGTAGGCAAGAAGGTAGGCAAGAAGGTAGGCAAGAGGGAGAAAAAGACTTAATACTGCGTCTACTCAATCGCCGTATTGGTGAAATTGATGCGTTATTAATCGAGCAAATTACAGGATTATCGATTGAACAGTTAGAGAACTTAGGAGAAGCATTGTTAGACTTTTCTAGGATTGCTGATTTAGAAGCTTGGTTAAATCAACACTCAATCTAATTAATTTCGATTGATAGGGAGTTAATTATGCGACTAGAACCACTTTATCAAAGGAACAGAGAACAAGCGAAAGAAGAGGGTAGGCAAGAAGGTAGGCAAGAAGGTAGGCAAGAGGGAGAAAAAGACTTAATACTGCGTCTACTCAATCGCCGTATTGGTGAAATTGATGCGTTATTAATCGAGCAAATTACAGGATTATCGATTGAACAGTTAGAGAACTTAGGAGAAGCATTGTTAGACTTTTCTAGGATTACTGATTTAGAAGCTTGGTTAAATCAACAATCAATCTAATTAATTATTACTAAACTTGGCACAGGTGCGGCTATACAGATAAAACCCACCTTTCCTTACGGAACGCTATGCGAACGTGGGTTAAAAAGCCTTAATTTTCTCTTAGTCCACGGAGGAAAACAAAAGTTTGTGTATTAACGGATTCCATTCGCCCAATACTTTTCAAACACTAAACTTTCAGTATAAAAAAAATTGCAGCCAACCGATTACTCGTAAGGCTTTCAGCTATAAAAGTAAGCTAAACTTTGATAGCCAAGTATTGCCTAAAAATATTTCATAATTAAAGGCAGAAAATCCCAATGGAGAACATAAAAATGCTGGAATCATATCGTAAACACGTTGCTGAAAGAGCAGCACTCGGTATTCCCCCTTTACCATTGGATGCGAAGCAAACCTCAGAATTATGTGAATTACTGAAAAATCCGCCAAAGGGTCAAGAGGATATATTATTGCATTTATTGAGCGATCGCGTTTCTCCTGGTGTTGATCCAGCAGCTTATGTCAAAGCCGGATTTCTCACCGCCGTTGCCAAAAAGGAAATCACCAGTCCCTTGGTTTCGCGTATAGAAGCGGTGCAATTGCTGGGCACAATGATAGGTGGTTACAATGTGCAAGCTTTAATCGATTTGCTGCAATGGCCCACCGTATCCGTCTCAGACTCATCTGAAACACCTCTAGTAATGGGTGGACAAGGAAAGGAACCCATCTCCGCTTACGCCGCCAACGCCTTAAGCAAAATCCTCTTGGTGTATGACGCTTACCACGATGTTTTAGAATTATCTAAAACCAATCCTTTCGCCAAACGGGTGATTGACTCTTGGGCGGAAGCTGAATGGTTTACCCTTCGCCCCACAGTACCAGAAGCGATTACTGTCACCGTTTTTAAAGTTCCTGGCGAAACCAATACCGACGACTTATCCCCCGCCCAAAGTGCCACAACTCGCCCAGATATTCCCTTACACGCCTTAGTGATGTTAGAGTCACGGCAACCGGGAAGCTTGGCAACCATTGCCGAACTGAAGAAAAAAGGGCATCCTGTAGCTTACGTGGGAGATGTAGTTGGTACTGGTTCCTCGCGGAAATCTGCCATCAACTCAGTATTGTGGCATACAGGAAATAATATACCTTTTGTGCCAAACAAACGCGCTGGGGGTTATATTTTAGGTGGTGCGATCGCGCCTATTTTCTTTAACACAGCAGAAGATGCCGGTGCTTTGCCTATTCAGTGCGATGTCACCAAAGTAGAAACCGGCATGGTAATTACCATCCATCCCTACAAAGGCGAAATCACAAACGAAGTAGGCGAAGTTATTTCCACCTTTGCCCTTAAACCTGACACCATCCTCGATGAAGTTCGCGCAGGTGGACGCATTCCCCTACTTATCGGGCGTACCCTCACCGACAAAACTCGTCTTGCACTTGGTTTAGAACACAGCACCGTTTTCACGCGTCCCCAGCAAGCCTTTGATACAGGTAAAGGCTACACCCTGGCACAGAAAATGGTGGGTAAAGCTTGCGGATTACCTGGTGTACGTCCTGGCACATCTTGCGAACCCATCATCACCACCGTTGGTTCCCAAGATACCACAGGCCCCATGACCCGCGACGAATTGACAGAACTCGCCTGTCTTGGTTTCAGTGCAGACTTAGTGATACAAAGTTTCTGCCACACAGCAGCTTATCCCAAACCAGTAGACATCCAAACCCATCACGAACTCCCCGATTTCTTTGCTTCTCGTGGCGGTGTTGCCTTACGCCCCGGTGATGGTATCATCCACTCTTGGTTAAACCGGATGCTGCTACCCGACACTGTGGGAACTGGCGGCGACTCTCACACCCGCTTCCCCTTGGGTATTTCCTTCCCCGCCGGTTCTGGATTGGTAGCTTTTGCAGCCGCCTTGGGTGTGATGCCTTTAGATATGCCAGAGTCAGTATTGGTAAGATTTAAAGGAGAATTGCAACCAGGTGTCACCCTGCGCGATGTCGTGAATGCCATTCCCTACGTGGCAATTCAAAAAGGTTTACTAACAGCAGAGAAGCAGAATAAGAAAAATGTTTTCTCTGGGCGAATTCTGGAAATAGAAGGTTTGCCAGATTTAAAAGTTGAACAAGCCTTTGAACTCACCGATGCTAGTGCCGAGCGTTCTTGTGCAGGATGTACAATTAAGCTGAGTGTAGAGACAATTTCTGAATATCTGCGTTCTAATGTCGCGCTGCTGAAAAATATGATAGCACGGGGCTATCATGATCCGCGTACCATGCTGCGCCGTGTGGCAAAGATGGAAGAATGGTTAACAAATCCCGTATTATTGGAAGGCGATGCTGATGCTGAGTATGCCGAAATCATTGAAATTGATTTAAACGAAATCAAAGAACCAATTGTTGCTGCTCCCAATGACCCCGATAATGTTAAATTATTATCGGAAGTTGCTAATGATCCAGTGCAAGAAGTATTCGTCGGTTCTTGTATGACCAATATCGGTCATTATCGGGCAACAGCGAAAGTTTTGGAAGGCGCAGGAGAAGTGAAAACTCGCTTGTGGATTGCACCACCAACGCGCATGGATGAACACCAACTTAAAGAAGAAGGTGTATATAGCATTTTTGGGGCTGCGGGTGCGCGTACAGAAATGCCAGGATGCAGTTTGTGTATGGGTAATCAGGCGCGAGTTGCTGATGGCACAACAGTATTTTCTACCTCTACCCGCAACTTCAATAATCGCATGGGTAAAGATGCGCGAGTGTATCTTGGTTCAGCAGAATTAGCCGCAGTTTGTGCGCTGCTGGGACGGCTTCCCACAGTGCAAGAATACTTGGATATTGTGGCAAGTAAAATTCATCCTTTTGCCGATGATTTGTATCGGTATTTGAACTTTGATCAAATCGCCGGTTTTGAGGATGAAGGGCGAGTGATTCCGTTGGAAGATATGCCGAGGCTTGAGAATATTTTGGGTATGCCAACGGCGGTGAGGTAGGTAGTAATTGACATGAAATGCCGTAGGTTCAAACCTGTGGCTAGACGAAAGAAGCCCGCTAATGCGGGCTTCTTAATGTAAATCCCTCACACTTAAGTCTTTGATAATACAAAAATTTAGTTATTATCGTATATGATACATAAAGCAAATAACAAGCATGAAAGCATCAGAAACAACTCTCCGTAACTTACTAGAAGGTGGTAAACAGTTTCAAATACCTCTTTTTCAGCGACCATACTCTTGGAAAAAGGAGAACTGGGAGACTTTGTGGGAAGATTTGATGAGTCTTTATAATGATGATGAAAAAGGCTTTTATTTTCTTGGGCCTATAGTAACCCAAGCTGAACTGGGAACTGCTGATGGTATAAGTCGATATATTGTGATTGACGGACAACAACGTTTTACAACTCTTAGCATTCTCTTGGCAGCATTAAGAAATTATCTCAAGAAGTCTGACAAACAAATAGCCGAACAAATACACGAATTTTTTTTGATAAACAAGTATCAAAAGAATGATGATTTTTATAAAGTGCTGCCTACTCAGGATGACTGCGACGCATATAAAAGTATTATCGACAATAAGACACCTAAGACTAGAAATAAAGAATCACAATTAGGAGCAATACATGAAGCTTATAAATTTTTTGATGGGAAGCTAAAAAAACCTTTTGCAGATGAGGATATTTTGTTAGATTTTGCAAAATTTAAAAATATTATTCTAGAGCGTTTAGTATTAGTAAATATTACTTCTGACAATAACGATAACCCATATCTTATTTTTGAAAGCTTGAACAATAAAGGGGAAGAATTAACTCAGGCAGACTTAGTTCGTAACTATATATTTATGAAGTTACCTACTGAAGAAAGAGATGAAGTTTACAACAGTGAATGGTTGCCTCTTCAAGAAAGTTTTAAATTAAACATGAAGCAAAAAGAATATGCAGACGAACTAACTAACGCTTTTTGGTTTTATCTGCGTAAAGATGGAGAGGCAGTAAATGAAAAAGCCGTTTATAAATCAATTAAACAACGTTTTGATAAATCTGCTCAACGCTTTGAAAAACCGGAATTAGGTATCAAGGCTGAGTTGCATAAACTTATAAAATTTACTAATTACTATCTACGTCTTAATTTTGATCAGGAAGAACAAGAACCAAAACTCAAGCATTGGTTTCAGCGGTTAAAAAAACTGGATTTCACTACTTGTCATGTATTTCTGCTGAATATTTATGATGAATATGAGGCTAAACACTTATCTATTCAAGATTTTGAGAAAATCCTGCAATATTTAGAATCATACTTTGTACGCCGTTGGATTGTTGGGATTCCTACTAGACCTTTAGGCATAACCTTTAACAATCTGTATAAGCAAGTAAAAGAAAAAAATCCTGAAGATTTAGTAGATGGATTACGCCAAGTTCTAATCAGCTTTGAGAAAACTCAAGTATTCCCTGACGACAAGTTATTCTGTCAACATATCATCAATGAACCTTTATATAATAACAAAAGCTCGATAGCAAATGAACGGGTAAAGTTTTTATTAGAAAGTATAGAACAATCTCTGAGTAAGGAGCGTGTTGATACTCTGCCTATGAGTCTTGAGCATATTATGCCCCAAAAGTCCCCTTTACGTAAAGAATGGCAAGAAATGTTAGGCGCAGATTATAACAAGGCGCATAAAGAATGGCTTCACACTTTAGGTAATCTCACGCTAACACAATATAACTCTGAATTATCTAACAAACCCTTTGAGGAAAAATTGAAAATCTTAAGGGCTAGTAATGTGACTTTGAATCAGTATTTCCGAAAGGTAGACATCTGGAATGAAAAGGAAATCAAAAGTCGTGCTGAATATTTAGCTAATATAGCTATTAAAATATGGCCTCGATAAAAGAATTTTTATGCGATCGCACCCTCCCACTTAGCACACAGACCTAACCCCCCAACCCCCTTCCCTTGTAGGGAAGGGGGAGAAATCCGGCTCCACTCTCCGCTTCGGAGAGGGGCTGGGGGAGAGGTCACACATAAAAATCTATTTTCATACTTCATAAATGAATAATCCAACACCCGAAGAACCCTATCCACCGATAAAAGAGGGAACTCGCAATATTGTAATCGGCTACAAAGCAGACTTAGTTAAAGTGCAACGTGCTAAAGAACTTCGTCAGCAAATGACACCAGAAGAAAAAATTCTTTGGCAACATCTTCGTGCTAATCGCCTGAATGGTTTGCACTTTCGCCGTCAGCAGATTATCAATGGCTTTATTGCAGATTTCTACTGCCACGCAACTGCATTAGTGATAGAAGTAGATGGAAAAATTCATGAACAACAAGCCGAATATGATGCAGAACGGGGCAAAGTTTTGTCAGCTAGGGGACTGCGTTTGTTGCGAATTAAAAATGAAGAAGTAAGACACGAACTTGATAAAGTTTTAATGCGTATCTCCACAGCTTGTTCTCAAAAGACCTAACCCCCCAGCCCCCTTCCCTCCGAGGGAAGGGGGAGAAATCTGGCTCCCCTCTCCGCTTCGGAGAGGGGTTGGGGGAGAGGTCAATCCATGCGATCGGATCGCTATAGACTGTTAAATATAAAGAGGAGCAGGCTTTGTTGGTATAGTTTAATTAGCTGGGTGTTATGCCCGCCTAAAGTGACCGCAGAATCGAAATATCGAATTAGAGGTTTAACTCTTGATGTAGGGCAAGTCGAGATCATTGCCAAGCTAAGTCCAACTGGAAAACTTGTTATCATTACTGTATACATACCCTAATACCAGGAAAGCGGCAAATGCTGTGTGATATTTGTGGAAGTGAAGGTGTCAAAATCCGCCAAATTACTAGAACCTATGGTAAGGGTAAAGACCTGCTAGTAATAGAAAACATTCCAGTGATAACTTGTACTCATTGCGGCGAAAGTTATTTAACTACTGAAACTATTCACAAAATTGAACAAATCAAAACTAACCGTAAAAAATTAGCTGTTGAACGTCCTGTGGAAGTAGCTACTTTTGGATTATGAATAGTTGCCAAAATTAACTGTTGCTTCAGCTATTCTCTCACTAATAATTTATAGACTTCTACACAACGGACGAAGGGCGAGTGATTTCTAAGGAACAGCAGGTTTTGTTAGTATAGTTTAATTAGGTGGATGTTATGCCCACCTAATATTTAGCGTTTCCAAGAGGAATATTAATGACCAGTCCATCTTTTATCAATGACAAAAATCTCTATGAACAAGACTTTTACTTGTGGACACAAACAATTGCCCAGCAATTAAAAGAAAATAATTTTAATGACATAGATATACCTAATCTAATTGAAGAAATTGAAAGCATGGGGAGAAGTGAAAAACGCGAGTTAAAAAATCGATTAATTGTGCTATTAATGCACTTGCTAAAATGGCAATATCAGCCAGAAAAGCGTAGTGAAAGTTGGCGCAGTACCATTTCTGAGCAACGTATCTGTATTGAAACATTATTAGAAGATAGTCCAAGTTTGCAACCTCTACTTGCAGAAGTCTTTGAAGACTGTTATCAAAAAGCTCGTCTCAAAGCATCTGATGAGACAGGGATTAAATTAAAGTTCTTTCCTAAAGAATCTCCTTTTACATTAGAAGAAACATTAAACTATAGTTATTAAGTTGGAGGAAAGAATGAATTTTTACACCGTTGTAATTAGAAAAAGTTCTGGCTATTGGGTAGCTTTATGTTTAGAAAATGGTGTTGTCGGACAGGGAAAGACGCAAGAGGATACAGTTAATAAGATAAAGGAAGCAATTGAGTCTTTTCAAAGTGTCTATGAATCTGAACCTAATATTTACAAATCTCCTATTTCTATAGAAGAATTACATGAATTTTTACTAGTAGAGGAAAAAGAACAAGATTCAGAGATATATGAATTAAGGAAGGTTTATGCCTAAAAATATACCTTCCCTGAAACCAAAAGAGTTAATTAAGCTTTTAGAACAAGCAGGTTGCACATTTCATAGAGAAGGAAAAGGCGACTATTGTTTATATACTCGTGAAGTTGATGGTAAAAGGAGAGTAGTTCCTATAGATATGGGTGCAAGAGAAATGTCTCCTGCTTATGTTTTGCGTGTTTTTAGGCAATTTGGGTTTACTGATGAGGATATTGAAAGTTTGTTAATGTAAATAATTTTGGGTTTCACTATCTTAAGAAAAAGTAGGAGTTATTAAAATGCTTGAAGTCCACAAAAATTATGTTCTTGACGAAAATCAACAACCGATTGCCGGACAAATTCCTATCGCTGAATTTGAAAAAATTGAAGAAATTCTTGAAGATTACGGTTTAGCAAAACTCATTGAGGAAGTAGAGGAAGAAGAACCACTATCAAAAGATGAAGCACTAAAATATTATCAATCACTAAAGGATGAAAATGTGGTAAGTTGAATATACTAAGAGATTATTGAAAGAACTTGCTGCTTTACCAGTTGAGATTCAAAGCCGTGTAGAACCTATCGTGTTTCAAGAGCTTGAATCAGAGAATCCGTTTGAATTAGGATATATTGAAAAACTGAAAGGCTATAGTGATAAATATAAGATTCGAGTTGGTGATTATCCTATTGGCATTACTCTTGATCAAGCAACAAAAAGATTAATCTGCCAACGAGTTGCTCACCGCAAAGACATCTACAGAATTTTTCCTTAAAGCACTGGAAAACTTGTTAACATTACAACAATCGCATTGTCAGACGAAACAATGGGATATTGAACAAATACGTTCAGGGAGCGAGAGTATTTTCAATGCGACGGTCGGGGATGAGCCACATAACTGCAACCAGAACGTATAGTATACAGGCAAACCATGAGTTTACAAAGGCAAGTGGAATTGCCTCTGCATAGAACACCACAGATATTTTTCCCTTAAAATCTCGACCCAGTGCGATCGCTAATGTCGAATCGCTGCCATGATGAGAAATGAGGGCGCGGGTAAGGATGAAGTAAGCGACCGCAGACAGCAACAATACCGTACCATAAAGCTGTAATAGTTAAATATCAACTGCTGTGGCTGAAAAATACAGCAGCGACAATAATTAAACCTAAAAGTGCTAAGGGAACCCAAAGATTAGGAATATCTGACAAACTCATATTTTAATTACGAATTACGTTAGCGAGTCCTCTCCCATCGCCCTTGGCGTCTCGTAGAGAAGGGGAGACGCCAAGGGCGAACGAAGCGTCATTACGAATTACGAATTATCCTAAGCCAATGCCTCCTTTAGCGAATTCTTCAACAGTTTTCTGTGAGAATTCATGAGTAGCGATCGCTTGCAACATTGCTAGTGGTAAAGTCAAATGATCCGCCCCAGCTTGCAATGAGGCGGCCGCTTCTTCGGGAGATTTGATACTAGCTGCCAAGATTTCAGTATCACTGCCTTTGAGGACGCTAGCCATATCCCGCACTAAGGCAATACCGTCACCTAACAACCGCGTCGCGCGATTTACATAAGCTATAGCAATTTTAGCTCCTGCTTCCCGTGCTACTGCTGCTTGTGCTGCACTGTAAATTGCTGTCACCGAACAGGTAATTTCTGGTGAGAGACTCGCTACTACTTCAAAACCTAACGGGGTTGCGGGAATTTTTAAAATTGTTTGTGAACCAATAATCTCGAAAGCTTTTCTACCTTCAGCTAGCATCCCGGCTTTATCAGATGCTACGAGTTGATAGTATAACGGGCCATTCGTCAAGGCAAGCAAATTTTTGAGCGTGGTTTCTGGTGGCGTATCGCTTTGAGCCAACAGCGTGGGATTTGTTGTAATGCCTTTTACCCATCCCCAAAGCTTAACAACTTCAGCTTCAGATGCGATCGCCGAGTCTAGATAAATTGCCATAATTTCTCCCGATAATTCCCCGATATTAAGTTTCTCATCCAATTTTTCAATGAGGCAACTAACAGTATCTTAGTAATTTTTATACTTTATAATCCAGAAGCGAGTATTTATCTTAGTGTGATTCAGCTAATGTGTACAAATATCAATCGCGTCTAGCCAGTTATGGCATTATCTCATGAATCGTTACTCGTTAGCCAAACGATGTTTTGCGGAAGCTCTAGGTACAGCTTGGTTGGTTCTGATGGGCGTGGGGACTGCGGTTATTTCTGGTGCAGTCCCTTGGGTTGGAGTTACTGGGGTGGCGATCGCTTTTGGCTTAAGTTTGTTGACTGCTGCCTATACTTTTGGTTCTATAAGTGGATGTCACATCAACCCCGCAGTCACAATTGGTTTTTGGGTAGCCAAGCAATTTTCTTTCCGAGACGTTTTGCCATATATAGGAAGTCAGATTCTCGGCGGAATTTGGGGGACTACTATCCTGTTTTTGATTTGCATGGGCAAGCCTGGGTTTACAACAGCCAACTTTGGTTCTAATGGGGTGGGAATTCACTCCCCTGATAACTATAGTTGGTGGGCTTGTGCATTAGCCGAATTCATTGTTACCTGTGGCTTTGTGCTGCTGATCTTGAGCGTCACATCTTCTCCCGCTTTCAAGCAGTCTGCACCCATCCCCATAGGTTTAGGGCTTACCTTGGCGCATCTTATCCTGATTCCGGTGACAAATGCCAGCGTTAATCCCGTGCGATCGCTAGCCACAGCTATTTTTACTCAAGATTAGGCATTGGCTGACCTTTGGATTTTTATCGTGTTTCCAATTTTAGGTGGAGTTTTGGCGGGTATGGTTGCCCGATGGCTGCAAGAACCAGACATTTAATACAGAATCACAGGCGCATTCTCACTTAACAACTTCACGGGAGGCGGTGGCAGGGTAATTAATGAGGATTGTTTGTCCTTAGCAAGATTTTTGATTGCAATTATGATCCAGAAGGTATTGGACTCGATTATAAGGCTAGAAACAAGGATAATAGGGGCTTTCGTGACAGCAAATGAATTCATTAGGAACTTCTCCTCTTTTCAACTGGAAGCAAAATCAACTAAGAGCGGACTATCTATAACCTTCAAGCTCAGATCCAGAAATTACGGAATCACTAATAAATTGGCGTAAAGCTGAAGAAGCTGTCAAAACGCCAAAGTACTAGTAATGACCACTTAATCAGAATGAGAGCAGGATTTATTTGGTATTTGAGGATGTGGAGGAATAATGTTGTGCGATCACACAAAATAAAAACCTGAGTAGCAAAAGTCTATTTCTCCAGTAGCATATTTTGACCCTCAATAATTGCTTAATGTTGATCGCGATATTAGTTCTGCTGTAAATACAGCGCTTCCGGCTATTATGCAATACAGTTTTCCTCTTGCCCCTTTCCTATC
>JAHCSU010000308.1 GCA_023522315.1 Nostoc sp. CCCryo 231-06 | reverse complement strand
TAAATTTTAGCGTAGCTTGAGCGTAGCTAATTTTATGGGAATACTATTTATTGTTGGTGTTGGGTTGTAGGGAATAGTTGACGTATGAATTTGCTGCGACTGAGAATGCATCACTTAATCGAGCAGTTAGCCGATGACGATTTGGAAAACATTTGGGATGTTCTCGAAGCTTTACATTGTGACTTTTATATGCTCAAAGCGATACAACAAGTCAAGCGATCGCAGCAACCGTGGGATATCTTAACCCATGAAGAAGCGGTAAGACTGTTGATGTTTTTCTGATTCAGCAGTGCTTTCTTTTCTGGCCCCTCAAGTTTTGATTAAGGTAACGCCTAGTGACTCTAGAAATCCGCTATGCAAGGTCTTTTTTGCTAGACCTGAAGAATTTAGAACCTGCCGCCTACGAGCGGGTGTATGATTTTGTGTTTATTGAGTTAGCCCAAAAGTGGCAGTTGAGCGATTTAAAAGAGCTACGACAGCTTGATAGTGAAGGCATTTTTCACCGCTTTACCCTGGATAATTATCTCATTGGTATAGAAATTAGAGGTGAAATTGTGAAATTTCTGCGTGTCATCCCTATGCCAGATGTTTAAAGTGAAGAGTTAAGGGAACACTTAAAACTGTAAACTGTATAACGCTAGGCAGGGATCGCTATAACCTTCCATTAAACTGGTTTTTGAAAAACACTTTATTTGAGATTTCCCTATGGATGCTAGGGCACTTTGGCAACGATACCAAAACTGGTTATATTTCCACGAGGGATTGGGACTGTACTTAGACATAAGTCGAATCCGGTTCGATGATGCTTTCGTGGATTCGTTGCAGCCGAAGTTTGACAAGGCGTTTGCGGATATGGCTCAACTGGAGAAGGGTGCGATCGCAAATCCTGACGAGAATCGCATGGTTGGACACTACTGGCTGCGAAATCCTGATTTAGCGCCAACTCCAGAACTTACACAAGAAATTGTCCAAACCCTAGAACAAATCGAAGCCTTTGCGGAAAAAATCCAAACAGGTGCTATTCATCCTCCCAGAGCAAGCCGCTTCACGGATATTATTTCCATTGGCATTGGTGGTTCCGCCCTCGGCCCCCAATTCGTCGCGGAAGCCCTTGCTCCTGATTTCCCGCCCCTGAAACTTCACTTTATCGATAATAACGATCCAGCAGGTATCGATCGCGTTCTCAATCATCTGCGAAATAGCCTCGCCAGCACTTTGGTTTTGGTGATCTCCAAATCTGGGGGAACACCGGAACCTCGTAACGGCATGATTGAAGTTAAAAAAGCTTACGCCGGACACAATTTGGAGTTTGCTCAATATGCGGTAGCAATTACCAGCGTTGATAGCAACCTCGATAAACTGGCCAAAGACGAAGGTTGGCTGGCCAGATTCCCTATGTATGACTGGGTAGGAGGACGCACCTCAGAAATGTCTGCTGTGGGGCTAGTACCAGCCGCATTGCAGGGCATTGATGTTCACGCCATCCTAAATGGTGCAAAAGAGATGGATGACGCTACCCGCGTCCCAGATGTGAAAAATAACCCAGCAGCCTTGCTTGCTTTGTCTTGGTACTTTGCTGGTAACGGAAAGGGCGAAAAAGATATGGTTGTTCTACCTTACAAGGACAGCTTATCTTTATTCAGCCGCTATTTGCAACAGCTGGTGATGGAATCCTTGGGCAAGGAAAAAGACTTAGACGGCAACGTTGTCCATCAAGGCATCGCCGTATATGGCAACAAAGGCTCAACAGATCAACACGCTTACGTCCAACAGTTGCGTGAGGGTGTAGCGAATTTCTTTGCTACCTTCATCGAAGTGTTGGAAGATCGTCAAGGGCCATCCACTGAAATAGATCCAGGAGTTACATCAGGCGATTATCTTTCCGGTTTTCTCCAAGGAACCCGACAAGCGCTTTATGAAAATCACCGCGATTCGATTACAGTCACCATTCCCCAAGTTAACCCCCGAACTGTAGGGGCATTAATTGCTTTGTATGAACGCGCTGTTGGTTTATACGCTAGTTTAGTCAACGTCAACGCCTACCATCAACCAGGGGTAGAAGCTGGTAAAAAAGCTGCCGCCTCCATTCTCGATTTGCAAACACGAGTGTTAGCAGTGCTGCAAAAAGAAAAAACTCCCCTTTCTCTTGATGAACTCGCTTCTAAAGCAGGCGCATCAGAGCAAGTTGAGGCAATTTACAAGATTTTGCGTCATATCCATGCCAATCAGCGAGGTGTGGTTTTGCAAGGTGATCTTCAGAAACCCGGCAGTTTAACCGTTTCTGCTAGCTGATAGCTCTAGTTTAAATATCACACTTTTGTCCATAATTGTTGTATCAGCAACAATTTTTTATTGTGAAGCATCCTAGATAGAAGATATATCTTCCGTCTAGGATGCTTCACTGTATAATTCGTAATTCGTAATTCGTAATTGAAGGACACAGGAAGTAATTGGTTTCCATAAAATAAAGTTAAGACAGCATTAAAAAATCGGGGTAATACTATGACTGAATCAACTGCAAAACAACCTGCACGTCGGGGTAGAATTTTTCCAGAACGGACTTTACCTCCAGAAGAACTTGCTAGACGCAAAGCTGAACGAGAGGCATTTCATAAGCTTTGTCGGGTAATATTTGAGCGTGTGCGTCCAGAATATATCGAAAAAAACTATGGCTGGTATATTGCGGTGGAGCCAGATAGTGGAGATTATTTCATTGATAAAGATATAGAATTAGCTAGCCAGAAGGCACGCATTAAGCACCCAAATGCTGTGCATTGTATGTTTTGTTTGAATGAGACTGGAGCCACTGGTACAATATGATACAGGGGTATTTTGGCAGCAATGGGCAGCTATTTTTTGAAATTGATTTGATTACATCTGATGGATTAAATCTGCCTGTGGATACTATGTTAGATAGTGGTTTCACAGGCTTTTTAGCTATTAATAAACAAGATTTAGATGGTTTGGACTGGCAATTTATTCGTGGTCAAGAACTACGAACAGCACAGGGTGAAAAAATTTTTGATTTGTATTTAGGTAAGGTGCAATTGAATGGACAGGAGTATGAGATTCCAGTTTTTGCAGGTGACGAAATTATAGAAGTTTTGTTAGGTTCAGAGTGGCTAAAAATTCTGCCATTGGTGGTTAATTATCAGGCTGATATATTAACTTTGGGATAACTGCGATGTCTACGGCTGGCTGTTCGGCGTCGCACTTGAGTTATTTTTAAACGAACCGCTGAGGCGCAGAGAACGCAGAGGTAAGAAAAGAGATTTATTTTTAGTTAATAGGTAGATCGCGGAGAAAGTAAAAGCGATCGCTATTCAAATTACTACTTTTTATTCGCCCTAAATAGCCTGTTAATGGTGAGGAAAGTTCTATCAGTAAATCGTGAACATCTTCATCATTTAACCTGGGGTTATGAGTGGCATTATAATGAACACGAGTTTCTGTAACTGTGAAACCTTGATGTGTAGCTTTTGAACTTTGGTTATCTTGTTCAGAGAGTTCTTTGACTACTGTGATAATGTGCGATCGCAACTTAATCTCTCTTTCAGCTTTATCAATATATTCATCAATTTTATAGTCAATTTGCCCAGGTTCTAGATATTGCTGTAATTCGACTAAATTAATAGCACCTGGATATTTAGCCTTTAATTGAACTAGTTTTTGTAAAGTCATAGCATTAATAATACTTACTTTCCATTTTTGCGCTGCTTTTAGTATATCCGCCGATGGATTACCTGGCCCCATTACTAATTTTGCTGAATCAAGAAATTGATCAGCACCTAAATGCATTCCGCCTAGCTTAATTAATTCCTCTACTGTACCGCTAGGAATAAGCCTACCCGCTTTACACTCGCAAACAATAGGGTAAGGTTTTGAACAAAATAAATCTAAACCTCCAGCGCCACCTTTGTAAGCATTTTCAACTTTGAACCCTAAAAACTCCAGACTTTGACGTGCGATGTTTTCAAAATCTGTACCAGCTTGGTAGTTGCTTTTTTTCTCCTCTAACTCTATGCTGCGATCGCCCAATTTTGCAATATTATTTATCCAAGCTAAATTTTGATCGGGTTGCTTAATTAGCTTGTCACTACTCCAACCTAAAAATACTTTGATATCTTCGTCTAATTGTTTAGCTGCTGGTTGGCTAATGCTAAGGGATGCGATCGCACTCTGCAATTCTTCCAATTCAGGATGCAGCGAGGGTTCTAGTTTTTCTAGTTGATGCTTGCGTTGGGTGAAGGTGCGATCGTTTAATACTGGTGTTGCTTCAGAAACGATCAGCGAAGGGTTTAAAGGCCGAAACTGACGATTTGGGGATTGCAAAAGAATGTCAAGCGATTGAGGCAGCAGATAAACACGTAGATAAGCCAGAAAAATATGAGATCGCTGCCCAAGTGATCGCTGTAATGCTTCTTTTGTCCATACTGTTAATTGTGACAAAGTATCCAAGGATTCAGGAGGGTACATTTTGCACCCTTCACATCTAGCCCAAGCTTTAACAACCACCTTATCACAACCTATTTGGGCTAAAGCTGTTTGAGCAATAGGCAACAAACTTGAGCAATAGTACTGCTCATAGGGTTGTAAGTTAATTGGTATATTCGTTGGATAAAGCGCAAATTGCCGCCCCATATTAATAAAAATTTGAGACATCGTAGCAATCATTCGCCCTTGTATTAACGCTTCAATGTCAGAAGCTGGTAAACATAAGGCTGTGTCAAGGACAACTGAATCACTCATGTTTAATTTAACAACTCACTCAGATCCTCTGAGTCGTTTGTGTCCTCCATAATGGATGGGTTAAGGAAGCCGACTATTAATTCTTCTCCCTCAATAGTCTCTTCATCGATCTGACCAGAAGGATCACTCAAAATTTCTAGAAGTAGAGGATTTTGACGAGTAAACATCCGGGAAATTTCTAGAACTTGTTCTTCAGTTAGCTGATAGCTTTGGCGTTTCTGATAAACAGCATCAAAGTAAATTAACTCTCGGATTTCCTCAATTTTTAGATCCACATGTTCTCCACCAAGTTCTTCTACAAGTTTTTTGAGATGACTATAAGAATCCCAACTTTTGGGAATTTTATTTTCTTTAGAACGAACTAAACAACCTCGCGTTAGATCGAATGTTTCATATTCAATTAAACGCCACATTCCTGCCCCTACTGCTCTTCCATGTGAGTATTGGAGAACAGCAACCCCAATTTTGAAAACTTTGTCTTTCTCTTTGCCAATTACTTTAAAGCTTATCCAACCCTGATTTATTGATTTTGGCTCAACGTCAGTAATATCTTCGATTGTTAATTCCTGTAGTTTTTCACCTGTGGAAGTTTCACATTCTAATGTCTCACCTTTCAAACTTTGAAAGCCAAAGCGTAAAGCATTGATAATTAGGGAGTTATTTTTTTCATCTAGATAATCTCCATTATCTACCTTACTTTCTCTCTCTAAAGCCAAGTAAAATCTTTGCAATGGGTCTTGTGGTAGTGTCTCATCATTAACCTTAAAGTTTTCAGCACACCATGTCAAAGCTTCCCTGACAGTTAGTCCGTTCTTGCCATATTTTCTTAGTTCACTTTCTTCAAATGGATAAAGTGGATGATGAGGTTTTAATTGTTTTCCTTCATAAAACTCTTTTAACCAAAGGGTGACTAAATCAACCATAGAATCGCCACCAAGAGTTTTTAAATCTATCGGTTTTCGTTGCGTATATTTTGAAACTCGATCAGGTGTACCACCAGGCATCAGATTCACCTTATTTGTCCACGTATCAGGCAACATAACTGTGAGAATAACAAGACCTCGACCGAGTGCAGATGGTTCGAGAGTATCATGTAGACGCTTCACTAAATCAGCAATTACCTGTGGAGTTGTTAAGCCATCATCACTGCAATTGTTTTCTACATCTATTTCATCAAAACAGATGATGACCGGGTTGTAGTAATTCACTAAATTCAGGATTTGCTGAATATTTTTGAGGGCTTCAGATTCTCTATCTTGACTAGATTTACTGGGATTGGGTAGTCCTAATTTCTCAGCATTAGAGGTTGCTAATTCATCACCAGATAACCATTTGATTGCAAAAGATGCTTGAGTTTCTGAAAGCGTCCACAAAATAGCCCTGAGAATATAAGGATCTGCATTTGGTTTTGTTTTGAGAACTTCTTTGGTCAGCCTATCCATCAAATTTTTGTTCCTAGCTGACCAGCTTGAACATACTTTATCAAATCTTTCAACTAGTACCTGGGGAAAAAGACTCGGAAAATTAGAGTCGATAGCTTTAAAGGCTTCGTTTGCCATCGCTGCTGCTACTTCCTGCCACTGCATCACCCCTTGACTACCAGTGTTACTGAGACTATCTGCCAAAGTTTGTTGGAACTGGTATTTAACTAAGTTTAAATCTGTATAGTTGTTAACACCTGCATAGACAAACAGAGCAGTTCCATTCGCTTTTAATTGATGACGAATTCGACTAAGGATGTGAGTTTTACCCACACCTTGTTGAGCTGTTATGGCAATTGATGTCACCTTCTCTTGAGTAGACTCGCTAGTACGCACCAGATCAATTGCTTGAAAAACTGCATTAGAAGCGTGGGCATTTAAAGTTGGTACATCGGGGAATCCCTTCCCCCACACATCCTGTTCTTTGACTATCCCAGCGTTGATAAACGGATTAT
>JAHCSU010000307.1 GCA_023522315.1 Nostoc sp. CCCryo 231-06 | reverse complement strand
CGCAGTTCCGAGGGACGTTAACTGGTCAAGCAAACGTGGCGGGTTCTGTTGAGTCATTTCAACCGCAAACTATCCAAGCTAGTGGTCAGGGACGGCTGGATGTTGCAGGCGGAACGATCGCAGCTTCTAATATCCAATTGGCTAATGGTCGCTATCAAGCTGTAGTTAATGCTTCCGGTGTAGAATTAAATCGGTTAAATCAGCAATTGCGGGGTCAGTTTGGCGGTCAGTTGCAATTAGCTGGCACGTTTGGATCATCCAAATTAGCTGATGTGCGTGCTGCTGGACAGGTGCAATTATCCCAAGGTATCCCTGGTTTTGAGCAACCCTTGAGTGCTGCGATCGCTTGGAGTGGTGAAAGGCTTACCATTGAGCGAGCAACTGCTCCCGGTTTAAGTGTTACTGGTAACATATTAGCTAATGCTAAAAAGGCAGGTATACCGGAAATTACTGCCCTAAATCTCAACGTCCAGGCAGAGAATTACAACTTAAAACAGTTACCGATCAATCTTCCTAATCAGGTTGCTGTGGCTGGTAGAGTAGATTTTAATGGACAAATAACTGGTAAGCTGCCCTTGCCAAATGTGGTAGGGCAAATTAATTTACGAGACTTGGTTGTTCAAGATATCGCTTTTGAACCGTTGTTAACTGGAAACATCGATTCAGCACAGGGACGCGGTTTAAATTTGAACTTGGCGGGTAATAGCGATCGCCTCGCCTTCAATTTAGATGCTAATAATCGCCCGAAATCTTTCTTAGTAAAATGGCAGCAATCATCAGCTACAGGTAATGCTCAAGGGAATGATTGGACGCTCAAACTTGCAAGTTTCCCCTTACAAATATTGAATTTGACTCCGCCAGCAATTACTCGACTGGGTGCTGGTAAGATAACTGGGTTATTAACTGGGGATTTGCTATTTAATCAGCAGACATTGGCAGCAACGGGGAATTTAGCGATCGCTAATCCGCAAATTGGCCGACTTAAAGGCGATCGAATAGCTGCTCAATTCCGCTACGGTAACGGTAAAGGCACACTCACCAGTAGCGAATTTGTCAAAGGCAAAAGTAGCTACGCCTTTGTCGGTAGTTTTGCTCAAAGCCCGAAAGGCCCTCAACTACAAGGTAAACTGAACGTCAACCAGGGAGAGATCCAAGATGTTCTAACTGTAGCGCAGGTATTTGATTTACAAAACTTGCCAGGTGGTTCAGCAGAAATCTACGGCACAGCAGAGGATCTAACCACCACCCCCCAAGGAGCGCAAAATCAACCTTTATTAACCCAAATCCAACGGTTTTCTGAAATTGAAGCTTTGGTAGCAGAACAGGAAGAAAAGCGACTTAATTCCACTCCCATACCAGATTTGGCAGACTTAAAGGGGACTTTCAACGGGGAAGTGGCTATAAATACAGCTACAGCCAATGGATTATCAGTGGATTTTAATTTAAATGGACAAAACTTTGTCTGGGGTAAAAAGGAAGAACGAAATCGTTTTTATACTGCCGACAAAGTGATTGCCGAAGGCAACTTTGAAAACGGTGTTTTGAGTTTGCGACCTTTACGGCTTGAATCTGAAAACAGATTGATTGCCTTTACAGGTAACGTTGGCGGTGATGAACAATCTGGACAGTTGCGGGTGAATAATTTTCCGGTACAAATACTGAATAATTTTGTCAAACTGCCAGTTGGAATCACAGGTAATCTTAACGGTACAGCAGCTTTAGCAGGCAGCATTGCTAATCCCCAAGCTAGAGGGGAATTGAAAGTTACAGAAGGATTATTGAATCAGAGCAAAATAGATTCTGCGATCGCAAGTTTCAGCTATGCCAACGGACGCTTAAACTTTAGTAGTACTGTAGCAGTTACTGGCCCAAAACCTGTTGATATTACTGGCAGCATCCCTTATAAATTGCCTTTTGCTTCCGTCGCACCAGACAGCCAGCAAATCAGTTTAGATGTGAAGTTAGAAAACGAGGGATTGGCACTGTTAAACGCATTGACTAATCAAGTGGTATTTGAAGAAGGTGGAGGAGAAGTAGACCTCAAAGTACGCGGAACATTGCAAAAACCCGAAGTAAATGGAATTGCTACTGTCAATAATGCTACTTTTTCAGCCCAGGCTTTGCCAGGTAAACTGAGAAGTGTTACAGGTAGAGTGCTGTTTAATTTTGATACCATCTTAGTAGAAAATCTTCAGGGTAGATTTAGCCGTGGAAAGGTAGAAGCTGCTGGAGAAATTCCCATTTTCAACAATGACAACATTATCAACAATCCCCTGACTATTAATCTCGATCAGCTAGCGTTGAATCTGAAGGGACTTTACCTGGGAGGTGCTAGTGGCAATTTACAGATTACTGGTTCTGCCCTTAACCCAGTAATTGGCGGTAAAGTAAATTTATTTGATGGTCAGGTATTGCTGGCAGAATCTACCGGCACCGCTTCATCTGCAAATAGTGATTTTGGGGTATCACCCATAAAAGATAATAAGCAAAGTAAAGCTGAAATTGGGAATGAAATGGGAAATGCGGCTAGATTTAATAATCTAGATTTAGAACTCGGTAAAAACGTCCAAATTACCCGTCCCCCTATTCTCAGTTTCCGCGCAACTGGTAATCTCATAGTTAACGGCTCAATCAATCAGCCAATACCCGATGGCACTATCCGGTTAGAACAAGGTGGGGTGAATTTATTTACTACCCAATTTAGCCTTGCTCGTGGCTATACACACACCGCAACTTTTAGTCCCTCTCAACCCCGCGATCCCAACTTAGATATACAGCTATTTGCCAAGGTATTGGACGTAACTCAAAGTAATGACTTCAGCCGAATAAATGCCACAGGTTTATCAGCTTTAGAGAGTGTTCGAGTCGAAGCCACTATTAACGGTCTTGCGAGCAAATTAAATGAAAATCTAGAACTAACAAGTAGTCCGTCACGTAGTCAAACTGAAATTGTTGCTCTTTTAGGAGGTGGATTTATAGACACCCAAGGACGTGGCGACAGTACTTTGGGACTGATTAACATTGCAGGTTCGGCTGTGTTCAACAATTTTCAGTCAGCTTTTAACCAGATTGGGAGTACCTTTGGCTTAAGTGAACTGCGGATATTTCCTACCGTTATTTCTGAGAATCCCGAAGCTGGAAGGAGCAGTTCAACTTTGGAATTAGCAGCAGAGGCTGGGGTTGATATTTCTTCAAAAATCTCGGTTTCCAGCATCAAGATTTTGACAACAAATGACCCATTCCAATGGGGTGTTAATTACCGGATAAACGATGAGTTTCGTGTGCGTGCTTCCACTAACTTAGCCGATGATAGTCGTGCAGTAGTGGAGTATCAAACGCGATTTTAAAGAAATCTCTTCAATTATGAATTATGAATTACTCCTAGTCCAATACTGCTCGGTTAAGGAGAATGGGGAGTAAAACAAAGAGAAAAGTGTTCGCGGATAATATACGAGAACAAGAATTGAGAAACCTACTTTTTCACTCATCTTGTTCTCGTATTAAATACGCGAACATTACCCTCTTGACTTTACTAGCTATTTTTTCTTAACCGAGCAGTATTGGGTAGCTATTTACACTTATTCCTTCCCATCTGCTCTGTCATGGGTTGTTTGCAAAAAAGGTGACAGTTCTTTATTTAACTTACCTGCGCGGACAAACTCAGCGTAGGTATCAGCTTCAATTGCCAGCAGTTCACCTCGCAGTTCTTCGGTTGTAAATTCTTGCAAATTTGGGTATTCATCAAGTAACTTGTCAATTTTTTCTTGCAAAGAGTTAATTTCACTTGAAAGCAGCGTTTTCTGGTAATGATAAAACTCTGGCTGAATTCCGGGACGCTTTTGTGCTGTTTCTAAATATTCCAGCGCCCGTTGGAGAGCAACTTGACGGGCAATTGCTTCGGTGTATTGTTGACGTAGCGGTTGCGAACCTAAAAGTTGGAGTTTCTCTAATAATGGTTGAATGGTTAAGCCTTGTACTAACAGGGTAAATAAAACTACTCCAAATACAGTGGCAATAATTTCTTCCCTTTGGGGGAGTATGGCTGGTACACTCAAAGCCAGGGCAATGGAGACAGAGCCGCGTAGCCCACCCCACGTCAATACAGTTTGTTCAGATAAAGGAATTTCGGATTTAGCTAACCAGTTGCTGAGACTACTTAAAGCATAAATAGATACTGCCCGTGCCACAATCATCGCCACAATTGTGACTGCAATAGTTTTTAGGTTATCTCCTAAGACAGCAAAGCGAATTTGATCGCCAATTAAGAGAAAAACAATCGAATTCACAAAAAAAGCTAGAAATTCCCAAAATTCAGTGACAATAATCCGCGTGCGCGGGTTCATACCAATGCGGGAGCCAAAGTTGCCTAAAATTAAAGCTGTGGTGACAACTCCAATCACTCCAGAACCACCTAAATATTCTGTTATTAGGTAAGTGCTGTAGGCAGAAACCAGGGTAAGAGATTGTTCTACTAATGGTAAGTCGAAACGTTGTGTTAGATAGGAAATACCAAACCCAATTAGTCCTCCAACGCTGATACCAACGCCTACTACCTGAAAAAATTCTAATAAAGCAGACTGTAAATCAAGTTTGGCAGTACCTAACGGCAAAGCAACTAATAAGCCAAAGGCAACAACGGCCATACCATCATTAAATAAACTTTCTCCTTCCATCAGCGTTCTTAGACGTTTGCTTGCTCCTAGTTCCCGAAATAGAGCCGTTACTGAAACCGGATCGGTTGCTGATAGACTAGCTCCAACTAATAGAGCAATGCTAAGTTCAAGTCCAGCGAATTGATGAAGACCAAATGCCACTCCGGCAATAGAAATTATCACCCCAACTACTGCATACAGACAAATAGGTAACAAATCCTGTTTTAAGTCTGACCATTTCAAATTCCAAGCAGCTTCAAACAGCAGTGGCGGTAAGAAAATCATCAGAATCAATTCAGGAGAGAGATTAATCAATCGCACATTCACGAATGCTAATCCTAATCCCACTATGACCAGTAATAGTGTATAAGGAATGCGGCGCAACCAACTAAAAATTTGTGGTAGTGTTGCTACACCCAATGAGACAGATAGTACTAGTAAAAATTGCTTGAGTTGTTCTGCAATTACAACTTCACCCGTGGTAGACTCTAAGACCATAAGGGGATTCCAGTTAAATAGAATATTTAGCATCAAGTAAATATAGAGAGATTATCAAACTCCCAATATTTTACCCCGATCGATACTGTACTTATTACTCTTCTAGCCAATAGAGTAGACCAAGAGAGGTAACTCCCCCAAAAAAGTGAGCGCCAATCATGTTGACGTTTGCTAACATTACAAAAATATCTAGCGAACGAATTACATTTTCTGGTTGATAAATTGCGACACCTTGAGGTTGTGCTACTGCTTTCGCCAATATAACTGTAACCGTCACTTCTGAAGCAAGAAAAGCTATTAATAAGCCTACTAAACTCACAAGCAATCCAATTTGTAAATTTTTAATTACCTCTTCTTTTTTGGGATGGTTTTCAGAATTTGGTGTTTGTAAAAGTTTAGCCATTTTCCGATAACGCAAAGCCCAATATACTCGAAAGGACAGCAATAAAATACCAACAATAGCCAAAAATATCCCAAAACCTATACCTGCATTGTTTGTTTGAGTGGTAATGCTACGACTAAAGCAGGACAAAAATACAGCAATGCCAGAAACACCACCAAGTACTAACTGTACCCAAAAACTAATTCGACTTACTAAACGAAAGATAGCAGCAAATTCTTGTTTTTTTGGTGAATGTGAAAATTGTTCTAAATTATTTAACATATATACCTCATAAGTAGATGATTTAAGGATATGTAGAAAATTGGAATTTATCAAGTGTTTTAAATATATGTCTCAGTTTGTGAATTGTTTGCCTCTGCATTACGATTTAGCCAATTTCGCAACGCCCAAAAACTAATTAAAGCTGCTAATCCAGCCCCAAGAGAGTCCATAATTAAATCAATAATGGTGTCATCCAAGCTTTCAATCACTTGAGTATTGAGAATTTTACCGGCAGACCATTCTGTAACTTCCCACAAAGCACCAATAGCAATTCCAAAACTGGTAATTGTCACTAGATATAAGAGTGTATGATTACGAAATATATTCAGCATTGAACCATAGAGTAAAAAACTGAGTGCGAGGGTAATTGCAAAAGTGGTATAACCATGAACAATCTCATCATAGGGGCCTGGCATACCAAATAAATCCCATACCCAACCAGTAGCATTTAGCAATGCAGCTAAGACAAATAGAAAATCAAACAAGGTGGGTAACTTATCATCTTGAATGACAAATACAAAGGATACAATAAGGAAGATTGCAAGACCAAAGGCATTTGTCCATTTACTTTGAACTGCTGCGGCTATGACAAGAATTGTTAATAGAGCTTGTCCTACCCACGCAATAATTCGATAACCTTTCCAATTGAGACTTTTCATTTTTTTCTTTCAGCCAAAGTCTGATTTTTTAAAACTTGAATCGCGCTGTCATATTGCTTTTGCACATCCTGGCGGTCTAGTTCTTCTGGCAAACCGTCTTGGCTACCGCGCAAAATCATCTCTGCATGACGCTGTAAAACTAATTGGTATTTGGGATTGTTGGTGTAAGTTGCAATATTCTCGATCGCTTCCAATAAACGAATGGTTACTGATGTATCAGATCGTGCATATTGGCGAATTGGATTAAAGGCACTATCAACCAATCCCTCAAATGTAGCCCCATAAGCGATCGCACGTAATTTATTATCTTCATCGTAACGGTAGGGTGAAGGAAAATCTTTTTGGGCTAAACGGCACAATCCCGCTCCTAGTCTATCAACACAGCGAATTGCGGTAAATGGGTCATTAATCCCTGGAGAAAGCGCACGTATGGCAATTTCTACTAACTGATCGATGGGAAACTCGATATCTTGCTGTTCGCTACGTTCTTTACCCAAAATAAAGCAATCATTGATTTGTTTGGTTAATTTTTGGTTCACGAATTTACCAGGAAAAACCATAACTAAATCACTGTCCTTAACAATAAACTTTCCCGGTCGAGACTCGACGCGCAATAAAAGATTGTTTCTTCGGGCAATCTCGATCAATTCTTCGTCGTCAATTGCTTGTATATAACCATTTTTATTAACTTTTACAGGACTTGCAACGAAGTCAAAATCTTCAGGTATTTCTGCAATTTCTTGTCCGAATGGGACGCTACGCCCGATTTTTTTGGGAAACAAGCGATCGATGGCTTTATCTAAGTCATCACTAACGTTTTCGATGATGTGCGAAGCCTGAATTATTGTAGAAGCATGATCGATAAAATAAATCAAAACTCCGATGCTAATAATTGCGAGTAAGATACCGCATGTAACCGAAATTTGCGGTACAAACTCACTATATCCATCTCCCTCACTATGAATAGTCCGAAGTATGAGCAAGCAGTAGATAAACGTACTTATAAATGTGCCAAGGACAACTTGATTGCCAATGTCCTGCATGAAATTACGCAGTAGACGGGGGCCAAAATTGGAAGCAGCTAACTGAAGCGCCACGATTGTAATTGAAAAGGCAGTAGCAGCAACGCTAATCATTGAACCTGCAACTGCTCCTAAAACCGATCGCGCTCCATCTGCTCCACCAGTGTAGCTCCACCAATAATTAATACCCGCCTTACCTGTGCGATCGAGCATTAACATTGTAAATGCCAAGGCAGTGGTAAGTATAGCCATAATTGAGGGAATGAACCAGTAACTTGAGTGGAGCGTATCCCACAGTTTGCTCAATTTGACATTTTTCATATTTCATTATTGACCTTTGCAGAATCTACCTTACTATTGCCATCATCTTGCTTTTGAGCAAGTAACCTGAGTGAACTGCTAATGCTGCGGGGTTTTGGTACTTCACCTTTACCAGATGGCCAACCTTCGCGCTGACGGGAGCGATCGCCATCTGTCTCTTCTGTCTGGTCATGAAATAGAATTTGTTGAGTTGGGAAGGGTAAATCAATGCCATTTGCAACGAGTTTTTTCTTAATAGCAGTAATCACTTTATCCCGCGAAATCAGATTATCTGCCCGTCGTGGTGGATGAACCCACCAGCGCACCCGGATGTTGACAGTACTTCCGGCTAGTTCCATTGCTAGTACATCAGGAGCCGGATCTTTTAAAACCTGATCGACACTAAGCATTGCATCTAGCATTAACTGTTTGGCTAGGTCAATATCGTCGCCGTAGCCAATGCCGACATCATACTCTAATCGTCGATTATCAAATGCAGTGTTTACAGTTACAGAATTAGTAAATAATTCCGAGTTCGGAATGACAATCCGCCGACCGTCGTAGGTTCTGATTGTTGTTGCGCGTGTCTCAATATTTTCGACCGTTCCTTCAAAGCCTTTAAAAACAATTTGGTCATCAATTTGAAAAGGTTCAGTGAGCAGAATTAAAATTCCAGCTAAGAAGTTTTGCAAAATATCACGGAAAGCAAAACCAATTGCAACACCACTAATCCCCAAAAGTTGTACCAAATCACCAGCTCTAAATGTAGGAATCACAATGGAAAGGGCAATAAACAACCCAATCAAAATTGTTAGCCCTTGGGCTAACCTTCCTAGAACTAGTCCCAGATTTCGCGCAGAACGGCGATTGCGAGTTAACCGCTTGACCAGTACCTTAATTCTGCTAGCAATAAACAAAAAGAAGATGAAGACAATTAACCCTAATACAATGTTCGGTAGCAAAACTATAAACCCGTTAATCATGCTTTGAACTTTATCCCAAGCTGTCGAGATTTCTGCATTCATGAACTTTCCTCATTAAGTAATTTTTGCTAACGTCAACGCTCAGAATTTTGATGCAATAATTCTTGAATTTCTCCCCGCAATGCTGCGATTTCCGTCTGAAGCACTTGAATCGATTTCGCTCCGGCTAACTCTGCGTCATCATCATCGGCATCACGGCCAATAAAAAAGGTCGCTAAAGTTGCAGTGACATAGCCAAACACGGCAAACGCATATAACGCTAAGAAAAAACAAAGCACCCGTCCTTCGGGTGTTTTGGGCGAATAGTCAGAACCCATCGTTGTCATGAGCATTGCTGTCCACCAAAAAGCAGTGCTGTAGCTGTGCAGCCCTGATTCCACAGGAACTTCGTTTTCAAATGTATACATCCCTGCTGCTCCTACTACAGTAACGATCGCAGTTAATGCCACAACATAACCAAATCCTCGGCGGCTAATACTTGCTCCCAAAACCCGCATTCCTCGGTTAGCACGAGTCATGACTCGCAACAGTTGTAGCCCTCGCACAGCCCTCGTTGTTCGTAATATTCGTATAACTCGTATAATCCGAAAACTACGCAGTGCTGGCAACATCAGAGAAATAGCTGTTAACCAGTTGTTTTTGATATAAGAAATTTTATGAGGAGCGATCGCTAGTTTCAGGAGAAAATCTAAGATAAAAATAATCCAAATAGTGATGCTAAGGGCTTCCAGTAAAGGGTTTAACCCCCAGACGATCTCGATGATGAATAGTGCTAGCCATACAAAACCCAGCACCAGCATTGGAATTTCTAGCCAATCTTCCAACTGTTGCAAGACTTCGCCGCGTTCTTTTTCTAGGGCTTGCTTTTGTGAAAGCTTTGAATTACTCATCTTGTTTTCCGCGAGATACCCCATCCGTAAGCGTTGCAGGATGGGGAGGGATAGCGCGTTTAATTTAATGACTCGATGTCGTTAAATTAAACATTTTCCGAGTTGACGACACGATTAACCCCGTGTTTCGCTGTATCAACCGGACTTTTTTAGCTGTACATTGTCCCAGTCTTTTCCATAACACATCACTAACTGAAACTAATTTTTCAGTATCTCCACTTACCCAACCAAAAAAGGTTTTCTTGCCTTTGGCAGCTTCAACAAAATCGCCTTTCCTAAAACCGTGTCTTGTTGTAGTCCCACCATATTTACGTCGTATTCCACCCTTGCTTGGAACCATTAAATGTAGTTGTCTGCGACTGATAGGAGGACGACGTAAAATAATGAATTGTGACTTGGTAATAGTTACATTACCTACCCAACTTGCACCATGATTTTTAACTCCTTCCCATGATTGATATTTAACAAACTCGGAACTTGCCAAGGCAAGCGCATCAACTGCGTGAGTTTCTGGTATTTGCAAAGATTTGTCAGATTTTTCTTTATGCAATCCCAGATGTTTTCGCAGGTTTGATGTTTCCCAGCCTTTTTTTAATTCCACATTAGCCAGTTCTGATAGTCGGTTAATTTGGTATCTTTGACCAACCATCACGGGACTAAAACTTTTACTTCCTCGCGCTTCTACCTCTTCAATAACAATTGTTTTTATTGGGTAGATTTCACACAACAAAGTGATTGTCCGGTATTCCAAGTCTTTATTTGCTCGAATGCTTGGAGAAAGTTTTGAGTTGCGACGATTATCAAATCTAGCTTGACGGTGACTGCGAAGAACGAAAGGTAACTTCCGGTTAATTCGTCTTCCTCGTCTACCGCGTCGCATCATCGCTCGTTGTTCCATTCTGTCTTTAACTGTTTTGAATGGTAAAACTAGGTGCAACATTTGTAAGGTATATTTTCCTGATTGAACCGCCACACCAGAAAACATTTTACCTGGGTCTAGTCCAATAACTATTTCTTGTGTTTGTGTTTCAGACGGTTCAATTAATAGCTGGACATAAAAAATACCTAACTTATCGAATTTGCCAATTGCTTTGCCTTGAGATATCCAACGCCTAGCGCGACTTGGCTTTGTTGGCATTAATGGTTGATTGTTTTTAGATATGACTGGTACTCGCATAAAGAGATAATCCTCGGAGTAAAAGTTTAAGTCCCCTCGCCCAATTAATCCAAAATGTCTTGTCTTTAACCAACGGCTGAACAAACAGCCTTGCAGATAATCCAAACTGGGGAAGTATTTGGAAGTGCGTATCAGGATTAATCTCGATGGGCTAGTCAAATACGTAATCTTTGTTGATTACAAGCCCCATCCCTCTTTAGGGTGGGGTTATTGACAAATGGTCTTATTGTTTACCAGCAGGTGTTTCTAGCACGTTGACATCAACTAAAGGTGTGAGATTTAAATCCTGTTTCAATAATTGAGCTTGAATTGATTGGGTGAGGCTAGAGCGTATTTCTTCATTAGACGCTGTAACTCCCGGTTGACGCTGCACATAAACAACAGATAGCAGAGTATCGTGGCCTTCAATGTTGGATCGTGTAAAGCGCACATTCGACTCGACTAATTTTGCTAAACCAACTTGCTCTACAGCTTTCTGGACTTGGGCCTTAGCACGTTGGGCAAGGCTAGAACGTTGGAGATTGGGAGAATTAGAGAACTGCCAAGTTAGTAAACCTGCCAATGCGATGACAGTGATCGCCAAGGCAATAGTAAATACCCGTTTTTTACCACGCTGATAGCGAGTTGCTTGAGGAGATAGCCCGAAAATTCGGAACAACAGGGCTGCTGAAAAGTTGATGCCGCATAGTTGCAAAAACAGTAAGAACAATCCCGAAATTGCCATATCCCACCTGCCAATTGCACTTGCCATACCGACAATTCCCGCAGGGGGAGCTAAGGAAGCGGCAACTAACATTCCTGTTGCTGCCCCAGATACTAAACTACTCCGGTCTGATTGAACCAAGGTGAGCGCCCCTGCTGCTCCGGCTACCAATGGTAAAATCACTGCTACTGCTGAAACTTGGCTACTGTCTAGCATTAGACTAGTAGGAATTTCTTGCCTTAGTATTAGGCTAAGTAGCCAAGTGGTGGCAATTGTGACTGATAAAGCAGCAAAATATCGTAAAATACTCCGCCCTAAGAGTTTGCGATCGCCCCATGCAGTTGCGATCGCAGTATTCATTGCTGGGCCTGCAAACGGTGCAATCAGCATCGCCGCCACTAATAAGTAAGCTGTATTGGTATACAAGCCAATCCAGACTACAAAACCTGCAAGCGATGCATAACCTAGAAAACCTTGCCAAGAGCCAACACTTTGCAAACCAGAAAGAAAAATCTCAATCGGACTGCGTTCTTCCACATTCACAACTTGCTGCGGTGCTTCCGATGCAGGTGATTGCAGAGCTATCACACCAGTTGGTATGAACGTGATGTGTACTTTGGGCAAGTCTTGCAATTCCTCTAGGACTTTCCCAACTTCTCGATTAGAAACGTGAATAATCACCACATCAATTGGTTCTTCTGCATTTCCTTCAAATCGTGCCAGATTTGTCCCGTTATGAGATTTGGCAATATCAATAACAGCTTTTCCATTTCCCCGTGGTACTTGGATAATGAGTTGACGCATTTTCACCTCCTGTGGTAACCATCTTGCTTTTTAGGGCGATAATTCTACTACCCAAAGAAAGATTCTTTGAAAAATGTATCTCATACTCAATCAACATTATTTTGATTTATTGCTTGGTTTGGCAGAATTGGTATAACAAAAGGTTTCATTACGTTATCTGTTTTAAATTTACATTAAATCTAATTAGTTTAGTGGAAAAAACGTGAAGAAATCAGCTATATTTTTCGTTTCTTACCCCAGGGGTTAATTTTTATTATCTACATTGAAAATTTTGATATTTTGATATTGGTATAAGTTATTATTCAAACACCAATTCAAACACCAATTCAAATACTTAAAATTTTCTGGTTTCGCTTAATCCGTTAGATATCTCTTAATGAATAAGTAAAATCAGCCTATAGTAGTATTTTAAGATGTATTAGAATTTATCCCCTAAATCTGCACTATTTAATAATAATATTGAAGTATTAGAAGAATGAATGATTGAAAAAAGGGGGCATAGATCGTGACGCAGTTAACAAAGGCAGTGTCAGCAGGTGTATCTTTACTATCTTTAAATTTAATAGTACTTGCAGTTGGAGCATTAGATACATCTGCTCAATCTTCACCTGTAACTACTTTTAGCGATGTTAAATCTAGTTATTGGGCAGAGCCATTTATTCGGGGTTTGGCTGCAAGAAATATTGTAACTGGATATCCTGATGGTACATTTAGACCAGAACAGTCAGTAGACCGAGATGAGTTTGCAGCAATCATTCGTAAAGCTTTTGACCAACCAGCAATTCGCCAGATCCAAAGTGGTGCTGTATATAAAGATATTCCTGCTAACCATTGGGCTACTCGTCCCATTGAAGAAGCATATCAACAAGGTTTTATGTCGGGTTATGCTGGTGGTTATTTTCGTCCCAATCAACCTGTTTCTAAGGTTGAGGCTATAGTTGCTTTAAATAAAGGTTTGAATTTAACTACTAGTGCATCAGCAGTTACCGTCCCTACAGTCGCGCAGAGAGTAGTTCCTGAACAAACCACACAAAAAGCTGTAAAAAGACGTATTTTCATGCCCCTTGCATTTACTACTTTGATGCAACCGTTATTAATACCAAAAGCCCAGGCTGTAACAGCTAATGCTGTGAATCTTAATCGTCCTGCATCATTTATTATTACTAACACTTACGCAGATGCCAAGAAGATTCCGCAATATGCAGTTGGAGATGTAGCAGTAGCAACCGAAAAAAATATAGTGGTGAATTATCCAAATACCAAAGTTCTTAATCCAACAAAACCTGCCACGCGCGGAGAGATTACAGCTTTAATTTATCAAACTTTAGTTTCCCAAGGAAAAATCGAACCACTTGCTATTAATTCATCTGCTAGTCAATATATTGTTCGTACTCCTATCAGAAAACAAAAGGTTAAATAAATGTGATTTTTCTTTAATAGACATCTCCGGAAAAGATTTAGAAACCTTAAATTCACGCGCAGACTTAACCCGCATTTCTCACAAGCGGTGCATTGCTATTACCCAAACCTTTATCGAGCTTAGATTTTGAGCGTTTTAGACACTGTATGAATCGCAGCAGTATGTGAACGGGGTATTTTATCTCAAGTCTAAGTGGCATAAAGGTTTTGGGCTGTCGTTTAAATCTTTGTGAGAAATCCAGGTTAACCCCCCTACCCCCCCTTCCCTTCAAGGAAAGGGAGAATTAAAGCCTCTCTCCGCTTCGGGGAGAGGTTTGGAGAGGGGTCATGCATTAATTTTCGGAGATGTCTAATAAATTCAACAGGTTAAGCAGCAAGAAATTTAGTTTTCATCGTTAGCTTTTGGAGAATCTACCTTACCGTTGTCATCTCGTGAGGAGCGCTCTTGAGAAAGTAACCTGAGTGAATCACCAATGTTGCGGGGTTTTGGTATTTTGCCTTTACCAGATGGCCAACCTTCACGCTGACGGGAGCGATCGCCATCTGTCTCTTCTGTCTGGTCATGGAATAAAATTTGCTGTGTGGGAAAGGGTAAATCGATGCCGTTTTCAACTAACGTTTTCTTAATTGTAGATAGCACCTTATCCCGTGAGGCGAGGTCGTCTGCACGTCGTGGCGGGTCGATCCACCAACGAACGCGGATATTAACGGTACTTTCGGCAAGTTCCATGAGCAGCACATCAGGAGCAGGATCTTTTAGTATTTCCGGCACACTATGCAATGCTTCAAGCATTAACTCCTTGGCTCGGTCTATATCATCGCCGTAACCAATACCGACATCATACTCTAGTCGGCGACTTTCAAAGGCAGTGTTTACAGTTACCGAATTAGTGAACAATTCTGAGTTAGGAATCACAATACGGCGACCATCGTAAGTTCTAATTGTTGTCGCTCGTGTCTCAATATTTTCTACAGTCCCTTCAAAGTCTTTAAAAACTATTTGGTCATTGATTTGGAACGGCTCTGTCAAGAGGATCAGAATCCCAGCTAAGAAGTTTTGCAGAATGTCACGAAAGGCAAAGCCGATCGCTACACCACTAATCCCCAGTAGTTGTATCAAATCTCCGGCTCGAAATGTCGGTATTACAATCGACAAAGCAACAAATAGCCCGATTAACAGTATTGTACCTTGCGCCAAGCGTCCCAGTACTAGTCCTAAATTCCGAGCTTGGTGGCGATCGCGAGTTAATCGTTTAACTACTCTCTTAATCGCTCTAGCCACCGCGAAGAAGATTGCAAAGACAATCAATGCCAGCACGATATTCGGCAGTAGGACAATGAATCCGTTAATCATTCCCTGAACTCTGTCCCAGAGTGCGGATATATCTGCATTCATGATCTTACTTGCTTAATGAGTCATCCTTAATCAGGATATAAAAAAATCATGATATTTAATTCCACCTTTAGTTAGTTTTTGCTATCTATAAATTGGATGAAAAATTTTATCTTAGAACCAGATAATAGGATTTTAGATATTTTATTTGTGAGGAAAATCTGATTTTTCTCCTCTGACTTCTTTCACCTGACTAACTTCAAAAATCAGGGAAAAACGTTGCCCAATTTCTTTTTCAAGAAACGATTCTAAAAGGCTTACTTGCTTTGATGTTACAGGTTCTTGTGCGCTAACGCTCAAGCGAACTTGAGGCGGATTACTCAGCCAATTAGTATCAGTTTTCAGTAGTTCCAAACGCTGAAAAGTTACAGTTCGGTTCAGGAGTGCCTTTCTCAAATAGGTTTCGAGTTCTGCTTGTCTAACTAATCGGGTAAAGCTCACAGTTAAAGGTATCAGTAAAGCACCTGTTAACGCCAATGCCCATAGCAGCGCTTTTTGGGCGCGATCGACAGGAGAATAGCCGGTGAATAAAAATGTCAGCATACAAGCAAGGCTAATGCCCAAAAGGTTTGTTAGGTAGAGCAAAGTCGCTCCTAAGCTGAGTGACAAGTTAAATTTTGCTAGACCCAAACCGATGACGCAAATTGGGGGCATAAGGGCAACAGCTATTGCTGTCCCTGCCACACTACCAGAGATTTTTGAATTAACCTTAGCGTAGCCACTGATATAACCGGCTGCAACTGCAATACCCAAATCAAGCAGGTTAGGTTTGGAGCGAGATAGCACTTCACTGCCGAAACTAGGTAAATTAACGATCCAACCTATACTGCAAGAAATTAAAAGTGCTAGTAATGTGCCTAAGAATACTGCTATTACGCCTTTACGAAATAGGTTGATATTTCCAATTAATGCACCAAAGGCTAAACCTCGAATTGGCAACATTAAAGGTGCGATAATCATTGCGCCGATAATTACAGCAGTGCTATTGGCAAGTAGACCAAATGTAGCGATGGCACATGAACCAATAATCAAAACCAAATATGTTGCGTCGAGACTAGACTCTTCCAATAACTCATATACCAACTGTTTTAGTTGTGATGGTTCAACCCTTTTGCGCTTAAAACCCCTAAAGCGATTGCGAATATTATTTATCAAAACTCCTCCAAATCAAATGATTTTAGATTCTGGATTTTAAACAAAAGCTTTAGCATAGAATATCGTTCTCAAGATAAATAATCCACTAAATAGCAACATTTATTTCCAGAAATCACGGTGAAAGAGGAAGTCGAACTGTAAATGTACTACCTAGCCCAGGTTGACTTTGAACGTGAATATTACCTTTGTGTGCTTGGACGATCGCCATAGCGATCGCTAATCCCAATCCCGAACCGCCAGAGGTGCGGGAGCGATTGTGATCGACTAGGGGAAAGACCTCTATTGGCAGGCGACCATACTAACTGGTCACGCCCAGATGCAGTCAAACTACAAGAAAGAACTAAAGTGTAAAAAATCGTGTCTGTTTTCATGCATTCTGGATATTTAAATATTTTAAGATTATCGTGGCTGATAGGGCAATATCAGATTGTGATATTATCTCCACCCTCTTGATTGATAACTAATCGCAAAATTGATAATCCTAAAATTATCAAAAATAGCACTAAACCAATTGTGCAAGCATAGCTGATTTCCAAGTTACCAAAAGCTTGCTCATATAGATAATAAACAATCGTTTTTGAGCTACTGAGTGGGCCTCCTTGGGTCATAATGTATACTTCTTCAAACACTTTGGTGGCAGAAATAGCAGAAATCACTGCCACTAGTGCTAAATACGGCTTCATCAAAGGTATGGTAATATCCCAATGTTTGCTGATACCATCCGAACCATCGATCGCAGCAGCTTCGTAAACATCAGCAGGAATTGATTGCAACCCCGCTAAATAAATCACCATATAGTAGCCTAGCCCCTTCCACACGGTGACAGCCATGACGCTGGCAAGAGAAATTGGTACAATACCAAAAATTTTTGCTGGGCTAGTTAGCCAAGGAATGCCTTCTGGAAAAAGTCCCAAAGCTTTCAAAAACTGATTCAGTAATCCGTTTTCTGCATACAGCCATTTCCAAGCTATTCCGGCAACCACCATTGAAATTACCACTGGGGTGTAATATGCGGATCTAAACCAATTCATCCCCCGCAGTTTCTGATTTACCAAAATTGCCAACACTAGGGGAGCAATTACTAAAATTGGGACTACACCCACAAGATATAAAAAAGTGTTTTCCAAGGTTTTCCAAAAAACTGCATCCTTCCAAAGCTTGAGGAAGTTGGCAAAACCTATCCATTGTGGCGGCTGGGCAATATCTTCGTAGCTAGTAAAGCTGAGGTAAAACGCTTGCAGTGCAGGCCAAAAGACTGTTAACGCCAAAAGAACTAAAGCGGGTAGTAAAAATAAATAAGGGGTCAGTCGCTGTTTAATGAATATCCAATTTTTAGGTGTTAATTGATTCATATAAGTTCTAATAGTTGTTTTCGGTTTGTCAGCAATAATTTGGGAGAATTTGGGGATGTGAGTAGATTTAAGCTTCAATATTCTAAAGGCATATATTTGCGTAACGCTAATTAATAACTCAGAGATAAACTACGATGGAAACTCAGCACAACCCGCCAATTGAACATCAAAATGTCCCCATAAACCACCGTGGACTACATGAATTTTTGTATAGTTCCGACGACGAACACACCGCCACTGAGGTGAGTATAACCCCTGAACTGGCAAACGATGGTACTGAAATCATTAACCTTGAGGCTTGGAGTGCATCTGCTCAGAACGCTAAAATTGCAGGTGTTTACGCAGTATTAGACGCAGAACGCACTACGCAATACATTGGCTATTCTCGGAATGTATTGCTTTCCCTAAACGGTCATGTCAGCCAAAATGGTCAGCAAAAGTGTGCTTTTGTACGTGTGCAAGCGTTTAAGTTCCCCAAGCGTCAAGAAATGGAAGATTTGAGAGATGCGTGGATAGCAGAACTTGAAAGTACACCACCTGGTAATGCAACTGATGGCGATATGTGGGCTGGTACGGTAGGCGAAGCTGCAAAGGCGGTAATGTCACAGGCCGAACGTCAAGCTTACGAAGAGAAAAAGCTAAAACTGCGGAAAGCAATGGCTGACACAACCCTCTCTAAAGAGTCAGAAATAATAGATGCGACTATAGCCGAACGTCAGCGTCAACTTGAAGCTGCTGTGACAAATGATGACTGGAGTGTAATTATCGACGCACAGACACAAGAAACCAAGTCTTAAGCTAAACCACATCTAGTTTGCATATCTAAAATTTTACAACCCTTGTGGTGTGGGTATCTTGCCCGCTCTAATCATGCAATTTAAATGTGGAATAACTTAGAATGAGTGTTCAGTCCTCTAGACATCTCCACTGAACCACTGACTCGCGGACAACGCATTGCTGATAAATTAGCCATGAAAGTGGGTTCTTGGGGATTTCTGATTGGGCAAAGCGTTGTTTTAGCTGGGTGGGTTGGTATAAACGCAATGCCTGGAGTTCCCCACTGGGATCAATCACCGTTCATGATGCTCAATTTAGTGTTTTCATTTGCCTCAGCCTATACAGCACCAGTTGTCTTGATGAGTCAAAACCGCCAGTCTGATACTGATCGGAGAAATGCCGAAATTGACCATCAGGTGAATTTGAAAGCTGGACAAAATATTGAACTGCTACATCAAAAATTGGATGACTTACACACTCAGAAACTAAACGAACTGACCCAAATTATCAAATAACAGCAGCGAGTTCTTCATGAGCTTCAAGTTAGTCTAGTGCCTGAATCTAAAGAGGTTAAAGTGAGTGTATTGCCAGGACTGTACGTCCAAAATGGCGCTCAATCACCCAAGCAAGTTATTGTTAACAAAGCTTTCAATGTTGACCAACCAGTTATGGACAATAACAAAGTAATTGAGAAGTTAGTTCGTCGATAAATATTTTTATTCTCAAACCCTTGCTAGATAAGCTTTACGCCAAGTGTTTCTTCAGAGAGCGTTAGTACCTAGTCCTAGAGCTTTACTGCTTCAATGACGTTTATTGGTAAAGAAGTGGGAACGATGCGAGTGAGTTTGAAGCCTGCTGCTGCTAAAAGCGATCGATATTCGCCTTCAGTGCGTTCGCATCCACCTGTCATCACCAGCATATTCAGGTCGATAAGCTTGCCAAAGGATGAGGATGGGTTATTACCAGGGGTAATTACTTGTTCAAAAAGCAAGAGTTTGCCATCTTCTGACATCGCTTGATGACAGTTCTTCAGAATCAGAAGGGATTTTTCATCATCCCAGTCATGAATGATGAACTTGAGCAGATAAGCATCACCACTAGATGGTACTGATTTAAAAAAGTTTCCTGCAATAGTTGTGCAACGATCTGCAAAACTTTCTCCTTGCAAGCGAGGTTTTGCATCCTCTATCACGTTCGGCACATCAAAGAGAATGCCTTTGAGTTTTAGATTAGCTTTGAGTATGGTAGTAATTAAACTACCCTGTCCACCTCCGACATCCACCACAGTGTTAAATGAAGAGAAATCATAGTTATTTATAATTGCTTCTAGTACTGTAGCGGTCACATTTGTCATTGACCGATCAAAGAGTTTGCCAGCTTCAGGATTTTGAGCGTAGTAATCCCAAATATTCATGCCAGCGACGTTATCAAAAGCAATTTCGCCAGTTTTGACGCTGTGTAACAGGTTTCCCCAGCCCAAGTAATGGACTTGTCCCAGTTCGGAGATTGCAAAAAAACGTAAAGAACCAGGAGTATCTGTTTGCAAGGTTGCCGCTAAGGGCGTTAAGGCAAAGCGGCGGTTTTGGTTTTCATCCTCAGCAAATATACCCACACTGGCAAGGGTACGCAGTAAGCGGTAGAGCGATGGTGGATGCGTTTCAGTGATTGCAGCCAGTTCCTCGACAGTTTTGGGTTGTTCTTGGAGGTAGTCGGCAATACCAAGCTTTGCAGCGATATAGATTGCCTGTGACACCCAAAAGCCAGAAATCATTTGTAGCATGGCAATGGGTGGAGGTACTTCAGCATTAGAGGTTACATCTATTTGAGTCATATTGATTGATTTTTCCTTTGTTTAGTAATAACGAAAGCCCGTCAAAGTCTTCATCCCCACTCTGGTTTCGTCTTGGCACAGGTAGTGAATGCGCTGCCCTCGTGCCAGCAGTACCTCCAAGCTCGGCAGTAAGCGTAATCGAGTTATAATGCAGCAGAAATAGCACAAACTTGTAAACCAACAGGTGTGTGAATAATCACAGATTCTACACCAAATACTTGGGCGATCGCATTTGGTGTCAGAACTTCTTCAGGTGTACCAACTTCCCAAATATGACCCTGTTTTAATAATGCAATCCGGGAACTATACCGTGCTGCTAAATTCAGTTCGTGTAAAACTGTGATAATAGTTAATCCTTGCTGCTGATTTAGTTCTTTAAGCAGTTCCAATAGTTGCAACTGATAGTTGATATCTAAAAAAGTTGTAGGTTCATCTAATAGTAAAACTTTTGGTTCTTGCGCTAGTGCTAGAGCCAAAAAAGCCCGTTGCCTTTCACCACCTGAGAGATGTTCGACTAAGCGATCGCTAAATTTTTCTAATTGCGTCTTTTTAATTGCAGCTTCCACTTTGCCCCAATCTTCGGCGGTTAATTCCCATTGCCACCAAGATTGATGTGGCGTGCGTCCTAAGCTGACTAATTGTCGCACTGTTAAGCCAACGGGAACCGTTTGTTGTTGCGGTAACAATGCCAGTTTCTGTGCAACTAGATTTGGGGGTTGAGAGTGAATTGCTTTGCCATCAAGTAGCACTGTTCCCTGCTGTGGGGAGAGAATACGACTCAGCAATTTGAGTAAAGTAGATTTACCTGAACCGTTAGCACCAACTAAACTCAACCATTCTCCTGTTTGCAGAGTGAGGTTAATGTTTTGAACAATTGGTACTAAGGTGTAACCGCCTGTGAGGTTTTGCAGTTCGAGTGGCATTTCAGAAATTCAAAAATTAGAAACTTAATTTTACAGGATTTGAGAACAGTTTCCACTCTGTCCCCAATCCATTGGGCGTATCAGGAGACACCCCTTCACTAGTTGCCCAGGTAGCAAAGGTGTGACCAGAAATAAAAAGGTACAAGCCCCTAAATTTATTTATGGGCTTGGTAAATTTTTGACTTTTGACTTTTGACTTCCCCGTACCCCTCCGGGGAAGCAAGCTACGCGCAGCGTCCCGTAGGAAAGGGGCTGACGTGTGTTACAGGGTTTAAGGTAGTAGGGCAGCCGTGCGTCCTTACTTATTGCCGCACAATAAGCCAAACCGAATTAACCCACGCTGATAACCGCGACGCATTAATCCCAGTGATAATGCCCCTTGGATGGTAGTCCAACCAGCATTTAGTAAGCCCCAAAACGCTTGGGGAGTGAATGCGGAATCAATTACCACATTCCAAAAGGGGGCGACAGCTGTTGACCAATCGGCGGTGCGGATATTATGTAATGGTAGTTGATGTGCGATCGCTTCGTACTCTGGCAAAGAAATCACATAAGGCAAACAATACACCCGATAAATATCCTGCAAATGCTTTTCCTCATCCGCCGTTAGTGGGGATTCATCAGTTGGTCGATGACACCAAGTCACCATAATTAACTTGCCACCAGGCTTCAATACTCGGTAACACTCCTGGAGAAACTTGGTTTTATCTGGCATGTGTTCACCGCTTTCCAGCGACCAAACCAAGTCAAAAGAATTATCAGCAAAGGGCATTGCTTGAGCATTTGCGACTTGAAACTGTGTTCTCAAACTCAAATTAGCCTCTAAGGCGCGTTCCGTTGCTCTTGCGGCTTGCACAGGACTCAGTGTAATCCCTGTAGCCTTAGCATTAAACTTTTGTGCAAGGTATAAAGAACTGCCGCCAATGCCACAACCCACATCTAAGATATTTTCTGCTGCTTGTACCCCTGCCCAATTGAGCAGTTCTTCAATTAAATCAATTTGAGCCTGACGGCGGTCTTTTTTCTGGGTACCATCAGCGCCGTAATAGCCGTGGTGCATGTGTTCGCCCCAAATCTGTTCCCACAGGCCGGAGGAAGCGTCGTAAAATTGCTGAATTTGCTCGTAAAGTGTTGCACTCATGAAAAAAGCAGTGTTAAGACAAAGCCGAATTTAAAAAAAAACATACACATAGGCTACCATGTGTGTTTTTAATTAAAATAGGTCTTTTAGTTTGCAGGGATAATAAACTCTGGTTTCTCTTGTCTGAAAAAATTTACTGATTTTACCTTAATAAGCTGCATTTGCTCTCATTTGCATACCGCATGTTTCCAAGATGCCTAGCATGATTGAGTTTTTGAATTTTAAATTTTAAATGAATTATGACTGTTGCTCGCACAATTTGTTTGGGATTTCTGGCTGTCATTGCTGTGGGTACTATCCTGTTGATGATGCCTTTTTCAACTAGTGCTGGTACTTGGAATGACCCAATTGTTGCACTATTCACCTCGACATCCGCAGTTTGTGTTACGGGTTTAGCTGTAGTTGATACTGGTACTTATTTTTCCTTTTGGGGTCAGTTATTTATTCTTATGTTGGCTCAAATTGGCGGGTTGGGCTATATGACAACCACAACTTTTTTAATTCTGCTAATTGGGCGTAGATTTGACCTGCGACAAAAAATAGCAATTCAACAAGCTTTAGACCGACCGGGGATGAGTGGTAGCACCCAAGTTATCCGCTCAATCATTGCCACAACATTGGTTTTTGAAATTACTGGTATATTTTTACTTTTACCAGCTTTTGTTCCCGATCATGGGTGGAGAAACGGACTTTGGTTAGCGATTTTTCATAGTATTTCTGCTTGGAATAATGCGGGATTTAGTCTGTTTCAAGATAGTTTAATAGGTTATCAGTCGTCTTTCTTAGTAGTCTTTACTATTACAGGATTGATTATCTTTGGGGGCATAGGTTATCAGGTAATTATGGAAATGTATATTTGGTTGCGCGATCGCATTTTCAAACAATCTATTAAGTCCCAAATATTCTCTCTAGATTTTAAAGTTGCAACTAGCACAACTATTATATTATTAATAATAGGATTCGTTGCATTTTTTAGTATAGAAATTAGAAATTCTGCAACATTTGGATCTTTAAATTTACGTGGACAAATATTAGTAGCTTGGTTTCAATCAGTTACAACCAGAACCGCTGGTTTTAACACCATCGATATTGGCAAAATGACCACGGCTGGCCTATTTATTACGATTGCACTAATGTTTATTGGTGCAAGTCCAGGTGGTACAGGAGGAGGCATGAAAACAACAACATTGAGAGTCTTGACCAGTTGCACTAAAGCTATTCTTCAAGGGAAAGAAGAAGTTTTATTGTATGATCGCAAAATCGCAATATCTTTAATTTTGAAAGCAGTGGGTGTGTTAGTGGGTTCAGTAGCGACCGTGATTTTAACTACGATTTTAATAAGTCTCACAGATCCAACATTAGATTTTATTAAAATTTTGTTTGAAGTGGTATCAGCCTTCGCTACCGTAGGTCTTTCTACAGGTATCACAGGAACTATCTCTACAACAGCAAAGCTCATCTTAATTGTTACTATGTATGTTGGAAGAGTAGGTGTTTTACTGCTGATGTCTGCTGTACTAGGAGATCCCCGCCCCACTAGAATTCACTATCCTGAAGAAAATTTACTCGTGGGATAGTTAAGTAGAGGGAATAGGGAATGGTGGAGAAATAATAACCAATGCCCAAACTGATAAAATATACATGATAAGGCAAAAAACAAAATTTTTAATTCAAGCGGTATAACCGTTTTTTGCCCTAAATACAGGGATTCATAATAAGGAAAACAAGGGTGAATCTGTCATCATTAGGTTTTTTTCGCAGTTTACGTAAAGATAACCAGCAATTTGCTGTAATTGGGTTAGGTCGCTTTGGTAGGTCTGTCTGTTCAACACTGCACAATTTTGGTTATCAAGTGCTGGCAACAGATATTGATGAAAAACGAGTTTCAGAAGCATTAACTGAGGGAATCGTTGGTCATGCTTTGCAACTAGACTCTACAGAACCAGCCGCGCTCAAAGAAGCTGGAATTTTTGAATTTGATACTGTAATTGTAGCGATTGGCAACTACGTTCAGGAAAGTATTATAACTACCCTAAATGTGAAAGAGGCTGGTGTACCCCACGTCGTTGCCAAAGCTTCTAGTGAAGTTCACCGTAAACTGTTGCGGCGAGTAGGAGCAGATCATGTTGTTTTTCCTGAGTATGAGGCGGGCTGTGCCTTAGCACGTACACTTACCAAACCAGCAATCTTAGATCGGTTTGACCTAGACCCAGATAACAGTATTGTAGAGTTGATTGTGCCTGATGAATTTCACGGCAAAACAATCACTGAGCTTCAACTTCGTAACCGCTACGGGTTAAATTTGCTAGCAGTGAGCCAGGATGGTAAATTTATAATTAATCCTGACCCCACAAAGCATTTAGAGCGCGGATCAGCAATGGTAGTTATTGGCTGCAACAAAGATATCAATCGTTTGCCGATTTAAAAAAGTTAGGAGTCATTAAATTTTAGATTTTAGATTTTAGATTTTTCCTTCAATCCAAAATTTAAAATCTAAAATTGGCAGAGTTAGGAATTATTATAGCGGTTCTCAGTTGAGTGAGGTACAAGAACCCCACCCCCAACCCCCTCCC
>JAHCSU010000306.1 GCA_023522315.1 Nostoc sp. CCCryo 231-06 | reverse complement strand
AGTCAAGGATTTCAGCCCAGATTTTTGTGTAATTAATCTTGTCCGATTACTTATTCACATCTGTAATTAACACCGATAATAAATATTTGCTATAAGAAAGTTAAAGCTTGACCCCGCACTTGGGTATTTACTTGACCTTTGTCATAAACTACCTCACCACCGACAATGGTGGTTGTAGCCCAGCCGGTGAGGTTCCAGCCTTCAAATGGACTCCAATGGCATTTGGTTAACAGTTCTTCGCGCCGGACTGGACGGTATGTGTTTAAATCTACAAGCACTAAATCGGCATCGTAACCAGGCGCGATCGCTCCTTTATTCGGAATACCATAAGCCACAGCTACATTTTTTGACATCCAATTAACAACTTGAGCTACAGTACACTTTCCCTCCATAGCCGCAGTTAACATCAAAGCTAGGGAAGTTTCCACCCCAGGCATTCCCGAAGGACTATTGGGGTATTCTTGAGCTTTTTCTTCTAAGGTGTGCGGCGCGTGATCTGTAGCAATGAAATCAATCACGCCATCGCGCAAAGCTTGCCAGAGAACTTCGTTATCGTGGGGCGATCGCAAAGGTGGATTCATCTGTGCTAAAGTCCCAATCTTCTCATAAGCACTGGTATTCAACAATAAATGCTGTGGTGTAACCTCTGCTGTTACCCAACTAGGTTTCTCGTGACGCAGCAAATCTGCTTCTTCGGCAGTTGACATGTGCAAAATATGCAGACGACGTTGATATTTTTGAGAAAGTTTTAATGCCAGTTGGGTTGCAAGCAAAGCCGCTTGATTGTCTTGAATTTGCGAGTGAACGGATGGATCGTGAATGTTGGCAAATTCTTGGCGGCGTTGGTTAATTCTAGCTTGGTCTTCGGCATGAACGGCAATTAAGCGATCGCCTTTGGCAAATATCCCAGAGAGTGCTGTTTCTCCATCAACTAGCAATTGGCCATGCATCGACCCCATGAAAATCTTAATTCCTGGTGTTGGCTTTGCTAAAAGCAAATCTGGTAGATTCTCTGCTGTTGCCCCAATAAAAAAGCCATAATTAACCAAGGACTTTTGTGAGGCGCGTTGTAGCTTGTCGTCTAAAGCCTCCTGTGTCGTTGTCAGGGGGCGCGTATTGGGCATTTCTAAAAAAGAAGTGACTCCGCCTTTAGCACAGGCGCAACTGGCGGTGAATAAATCTTCCTTGTGTTCTAGTCCAGGTTCTCGGAAATGCACCTGCGGATCAATAACTCCTGGCAACAAAGTTAACCCTTCTGCGTCAATTTCAGTGGCTAGTGCCGTTTGGGAGATTTCTGGGGCAACTTCGACTATTTGGCGATCGCGGGTCAACACATCCCCAATCATCAGTTCACCATTGGGTAGAATTATGCGAGCGCGGCGAATCAGTAAAATTTGTGGAGATGACATAAGGTTAACTTTCTTCAGATAGGGAGCTATGTATTACAGAGAACTATGCTTTTAGGTTAAACTTATTCGCGATCGGAGTAACCAATTTTTGCCGCGCGTTAAAAAAAAGTTTATTTTTAATTTATGAAGAACCCCGTCAAATCCACAATCTAAAATTGGTAGTCAAGATGGGAACATGGCTAGGAAATTAAAATTTTCCCGTTAAGATTAACATATAAAGTTTCACTAGGCGAGTTAATTACCTACATTTTTCCTTCCGTTAAGTAATTTCATGCAAAAGCAAGTGTCTGATAACAATTCTAGTCCACAACCCGATAATTCTTGGATCGCAGAGCTAGGTAGAACAATTGTATTGAGCATTGTTCTAGCTCTGGGAATTCGTACCTTTGTTGCTGAAGCACGCTGGATTCCTTCTGGATCGATGGAACCGACTCTGCATGGTACGCCAAACCAGTGGGAGGCAGATAAAATCATTGTCGATAAGTTGAAGTATAAATTTGCTGACCCGCAGCGGGGAGACATTGTAGTATTTTCGCCTACAAAAGAGCTACAAAAAGAACAATATCAGGATGCTTTTATTAAACGTGTAATTGGCTTACCTGGAGAAAAAGTACAACTTAAGGATGGCAAAGTCTATATCAACAATAAACCCCTCCCAGAAGTCAATTACCTCGGTTCTGGGCAGAGTACAGTCATTGATGTTTGCCAATCAGGGCCACAGCCACCTTTTTTGGCGAAACCCCAGACTATACCAGCCAATGCATATTTAGTACTAGGTGATAATCGTAACAATAGTTACGATGGTCGTTGCTGGGGTGTTGTCCCCCGCGAAAATATTATTGGACGGGCTGTAGTTCGCTTCTGGCCTCTAAATCATGTTGGAGGAATAGATAAATCGCCAATATATCCATAAATTAACAATATTATTGACACTCCCCTGGTTGAACAAGTAAAGCGAGTGCTTACTTGCTCGGAAAACCAAGGGATTCTGAATCTTAGCGGAGTCAATACTTAACCCCAGGCTTATACTTGCAGCTTTCGTCCCTTGGGAGAAGTACGAGATACGGAGATGTCGCACCTGTCTCTCAAGGGTTTTCAGCTACCCACTCGTACAAGTAACAAAAGAATTTTAGATTGAGGACTGCTAAATCAGCAATCTTTACTCCCCTCAGACTTTTCGCTAAATCTAAAATCCAAAATTGCTATGATGCCTTACCTAGCCAAGATTTTACTGTATCCAGTTAAGTCACTGGATGGTGTTGAAGTTGAGAACGCTAGAGTTATTGCCAGTGGCGCACTACAGCATGACCGCGAGTTTGCCATTTTTGACGAACAGAATAGATTTGTCAATGGCAAACGTCATGCTAAAATCAATGTAATAAGGGCGCAATTTGTACTCTTAAATAGAACTATCTCGTTGCACATCCCAGGCAGCGACTCACAACAAATTTTTCATCTGGATCAGGAACGGCAAGTATTAGAAGCAACTATGAGTAATTTTTTTGAGTTTGCTGTCACATTAAGGCAAAACTCTCTGATGGGTTTTCCTGACGATACACACTCACCTGGGCCAACGGTAATTAGTACAGCAACATTAGCAGAAGTAGCTTCTTGGTTTCCCGGTTTAAGTGTAGATGAAATACGCCGTCGGATGCGTGCCAACATCGAGATTGATGGTGTACCAGCATTTTGGGAAGATCGGCTATTTAGTGAACAAGGTGATTTAGTCTCCTTTCGAGTGGGAGATGTGGATTTTTTTGGAGTTAATCCATGTCAGCGTTGTATAGTCCCAACACGCGATTCTTTCTTAGGGAAAGCTTACCCAAACTTTCAAAAAATCTTTGCAACCCAACGACAAGCAACTCTGCCAAATTGGGTTGCTTCATCGCCTTTTAATCACTTTTACAGATTGAGTGTCAATACCAAATTACCCCCATCGTCAGCCGGAAAAACTTTACAAATTGGCGATGAGGTTGACATACTTCCATAACAAAATTAACATTTATTTAAAATAAAAAATATTAAGTAAATTTTTTTAGATTTTTTTATTTTGACTCTGTATTTGGATGAAAATTTAAAAATTGTTGGACTTAAATATAAGTTTTTGTACAAGTCCAAAGGTTTTGATACTGGAAAATCAAGACATCAGCAATTAAAAATTAAATTTAGGATTGGGTGCTAATGACGACCTGAATTTCAGAATGGCATACTGTAGCTTATCGGTTAAATTTCAGTTAATCCGAGAAAATCTGATAAAACTGAGTAAATTTAGGTGCGGCCGCAAAGTCTGAAAATTAGGCGTTGGAGGAATTTAGCCAGTCAAAGAAGTAGAAAATAAAATTTTGTGGTTTTTTATACTAAGTAGCATAAAAAATGTCATATTAAAGGCATAATACGCTGTAATTCTGCTGATATTAACTGTAGCTGATATAGCAACAATACCCCTAATATATGCCGGGGAAGAATTAAACAACAATGTTATCCAAACTTCAGCCCGTCAAATCTATTAATCGCTTAGTTGGCAAAGTTTATGCCAATATGCCCCTGAGGTATGTTCTGATTGTGCCCTTTATATTGCAAATTTGTGGGGCAGTGGGACTTGTGGGCTATCTTTCGTATCAAAACGGCCAAAAAGCGGTAACGGAGCTTGCTACTCAATTAGAAAGTGAAATCTGCGATCGCATTGAACAGCATCTTGATAGGCATTTAACAACCCCGAAGCAAATCAATCAAATCAACTTAGATGCGATTGAGCTAGATTTGCTCAACCTTTCAGACTTTCAAACCACCGGAAATTATTTTTGGAAACAAATGCAGGTTTTCAATGTTGGCTACAACAGTTTTGCCAACTCCAAAGGTGAGTTTATCGGTATTGAACGTTTAGATAATGGCACGCTCTTAATTAATGAAGTTAGCGAAAAGCATGGCATCGGGAAACTTTATGTTTACAATACAGACTTGAAGGGGAGTCGCCGCCAGCTTCAGCAAGTTAAAAATTACGATCCTCGTATAGAAGCGTGGTATGCAGATGCAGCCAAGATGGGCAAACCCGTTTGGAGCCAAATTTATCAATGGGAAGATAAACCAGACATTTTATCTATATCTTCCAGCTATCCTGTTTATGATAAAAATCAAAAACTTGTTGGGGTGATTAGTGTTGATTTGATCTTGTCACAAATCAGCAACTTTTTAGCCAACTTAAACACCCAACCATTGGGTAAAACTTTTATTTTAGAGCGTTCCGGGTTAATAGTGGCTTCTTCTACTACCGAGCCACCATATACCATCATTAATGGTCAAGAAAAACGTCGATCAGCATTAGATAGTCAAAATTCTTTAATTAGACTCACAACCCAGTCTTTGATAAAACGCTTTGGCAGTCTTGGGTTCATTGTTGGGAAGCAACAGCTAAGTTTTACCGCCGATGGAATGCGTTATTTTGTGCAGGTAAAAAACTGGAGGGATGAACTGGGTTTAGATTGGCTAATTGTGGCGGTGATTCCCGAAGGCGAATTTATGGAGCAAATTAACGCTAACACCCACATCACCATTTTGTTGTGCATAGTTGCTTTTTTAGTGGCTACAAGAATTGGGATTTTGACTAGTCGCTGGGTAATTAAGCCGATTTTACAATTAAACACATCAGCGAAGAAAATTGCTAAAGGTGAATGGGAGCAAATACCAGAAATTCAGCGTTCCGATGAACTGGGGGAACTAGCCAAGTCATTTGAAACTATGGCAAAGCAACTCCAAGTATCGTTTAATACTTTGTCAGCAAAGAATGTTCAGATGCAAGTCTTAAATGAGGCGCTATCTCACAATCAAAGTCGGCTAACTCAATTTTTAGAAGCTATGCCGATAGGTGTATTTATCATAGATGCTGAAGGTGAACCTTATTATACAAATAAAATTGGGCAGCAAATTCTTGGTCAAGGAGCGATGACAAAAGTTAGCGCCGAACAATTATCAGAGGTATATCAAGCTTACCTTGCTGGGACAGATCAACTTTACCCCAGCGATCGCTTACCGCTTTTGAGAGCATTGCTTGGGGAAAGCACCAGGATCGATGATATGGAAATTCGCCATTTTGACAAGATTACTCCCATTGAAGTTTTGGGAAAGCCAATTTATGATGAATCAGGAAATCTTGCTTTTGCGATCGCTACATTTTTTGATATTACCCAACGCAAACAAGCAGAAAACTTATTAGCAGGATACAATCGCAACTTAGAGGCTCAAGTAAAAAAACGTACTGAAGAGTTCCAGCAAGCTATCGAGCAATTGCAAACCACTCAACAAGAACTGATTCAATCGCAAAAAATTGCCGCCCAGGAACAACAAGCAGCTGTTCGTGAAGCGGCGCGAAGCACCGCCGCTAACCTTGCCAAAAGCGAATTCCTAGCTAACATGAGCCACGAACTGCGTACCCCACTCAATGCCATTCTCGGTTTTACCCAATTCATGAGCCGAGATTATTCGCTATCTGGCGAACATCAAGAAAACTTGGCAATTATTAATCGGGCTGGCGAACATCTACTCAACTTAATTAACGACATTCTAGAAATGTCCAAAATCGAAGCTGGCAGAATCACATTAAACACCAGCAGCTTTGATTTAATTCATGTATTGAAGAAGTTAGAAAAGATGCAACACGCAAGTGCTGCATCTAAAAATTTAGAGCTAGTGTTTGAATATGCACAAAACATTCCTAAGTACATAGAAACGGACGAAAATAAACTGTGTCAAGTCTTGCTCAACCTCTTGGGAAATGCCATTAAATTTACTAATACTGGGAGGGTGACACTACGGGTGAGACTGGGGGCTGGGAGCTGGGAAACTGAGGAGCAGGGAGAGCAAAATCTCCCTCATCCCCCTCATCTCTTCTTCGAGGTACAAGACACTGGCTGCGGTATTGCCCCACAAGAACTTGACTTGTTGTTTGAAGCTTTTGAGCAAACCGAAATCGGCAGAAAATCCCAACAAGGTACGGGACTGGGTTTGGCGATTAGCCGGAAATACGCGCAACTGATGGGAGGAGATATTACTGTCAACAGCATCCCTGGTGTCGGTAGTAGATTTGCCTTTGATATTCAGATTGCTCTAGCTTGCCCCATAGAAATCCCAATAAACCAAACTAGATACCAAATTCTAGCTTTAGCACCTACTGAGAAAGCATATCGCATCTTAGTAGTTGACGACTCCAAAGATAGCCGGATGTTGTTAGTTAAAATTCTCACATCTGTTGGCTTTGAAGTCAGGGAAGCTATAGATGGTAGTGAAGCAGTTGCTAATTGGGAATCTTGGCAACCACACTTGATTTTTATGGATATGCGAATGCCGGTCATGGACGGTTACGAAGCGACAAGAATAATTAAAGCTAAACAAAGAAGGTATGGGGCAACCAATGCGTTGCGGAAGTTCCCAAACTCGGAACAGCTGGTGTCGTCGGGGAGCCAGTACTTTGCGGGAGGGTTCCCCGATTCCGGCGAGTGCGAAGTTCTCAAGGTTGTACCCCTATTCAAAAGCCAGCTAGGCATCATTTCTCCTACACCAGAAGCCAATGGTGCCGCAAAGCGATCGTTAACAGCCCTGGCTCCCCCTTGTGACTTCTCTGGGACAGGGCAGAGTTGCTCCAATACACACACGATCATTATTGCCCTAACTGCTAGCGCCTTTGAAGAAGAACGCCAGAAAATTTTATCCATTGGCTGCGATGATTTTATTCGCAAGCCATTCACACAAGAAGTATTATTGGAAAAACTGAGCCAACATCTAGGTGTAAAGTATACCAACCAAGTAGAAACCACAAACACAACAGTTGTCGATCAACCTACACAAATATTTATCACTGTTACCGAAATCCTGAGCCGTTTATCACAAATGTCACCTGAGTGGCTCCAACATATTTACTATGCCGCAGCCAGCTGTAGCGATGAACTGATTTTAGAGTTACTCAAGCAAATTCCCTCAGATAATAGTCAAGTTTTCAACGTTCTCAGGGATTTAGCGAATAACTACCAGTTTGATAAAATCATGGAATTGACTAAAACAAACGTAGAATGAATTACGAGCATTTAGACCCTAAGAAAAAAGATATTTTGATCGTTGACGATATGGCGGATAACCTCCGGGTTTTATCCTCTATATTGACAAGGGAAGGGTATAGCGTTCGTAAAGCCTTGAATTGGCAAATGGCACTGACGGCAACTCAAACAGTATTACCGGATTTGATTCTACTCGATATTATGATGCCAGAAGTAGATGGCTATGAAATTTGTCAGACCTTAAAAGCTAGTGAGCTAACAGCCGATATTCCGGTGATTTTTATTAGCGCTTTAGATGATGTTTTTGACAAAGTTAAAGCCTTTAAGGTAGGTGGCGTAGACTACATCAGCAAACCTTTTGAGTTTCAAGAAGTTTTGGTGCGCGTGCAAAATCAACTGGCATTGAGGTCGGCGCGATTAGAAATATTGAAACTAAATGTCGAACTGGAAGATCGGGTAAAACAGCGGACTGGGGAACTAGAAAAAACTCTCCAAAAACTCCAAGAAGAAATCAATTCCCGTCAGAAATTGCAAAGTCAACTGCTAGACATAGCCCTGCATGATTCCCTGACTGGATTACCAAACCGAGTTTTGTTTATTAGGCGACTAGAAAATGCTTTAAATCGGGCCAAGCAAGAATCTAATTATCAGTTTGCACTCCTTTTTTTGGACTGCGATCGCTTCAAAGTTGTCAATGATTCCCTTGGACATCTGGTGGGAGATGAATTGCTGATAGCCATCGCTCGTCGCCTACAAGCATGTTTGTTACCTGTTCATACTCTAGCACGATTGGGCGGTGACGAATTTGGAATTCTCCTAGAAAATATCACAGATATTAATATAGCAATTCAAGTTGCCGAACGGATTCTGCAACAGCTATCACTTGCTTTTAAACTGTCCAGATATGAAGTATTTATGAATGCCAGCATTGGCATTAGCTGGGGCAATAAAGATTACGATCGCCCAGAGTATCTACTGCGGGATGCTGATACGGCAATGTATCGGGCTAAAGCCCAAGGAAGCGCCAAATATCACGTTTTCAATCCAGCAATGCATCAGGAAGCTATTCAGCTTTTAGAGTTAGAAAATGACTTGCGAAGGGCTGTTGAAAGACAAGAATTCGTGGTTTACTATCAGCCAATTGTTTCCCTGACTACAGGCAGAATTTCTGGATTTGAAGCCTTGGTGCGCTGGCGACATCCGATTCGTGGTCTGGTTTCTCCCATAGAATTTATTCCTGTGGCAGAAGAAACAGGTTTAATTAATGCCATCAATACTTGGGTATTACAGTCAGCTTGTCATCAATTAAGCATCTGGCAACATCATCCAGTAACACCAGAACCTCTAACAATGAGTGTCAATTTGAGTGCTAGGTTATTTTCACAGCATAATTTTGTAGAACAAATTGACCGAATAATTTATGAAAGTAGAATAAATCCTGCATACTTAGAATTAGAAATTACAGAAAGTGTAATTATGGAAAATACTAATGCGATTAAAATAATTCTTCAACAACTAAAGCAGCGAAAAATCAAGTTGATTATGGATGACTTTGGTACAGGATATTCCTCTTTGAGTTACCTACACAGCTTTCCTTTTAATGCGCTCAAAATTGATAAATCTTTCGTTAAACGGATGCAGGAAAACAAAGAGAATATGGGGCTAGTACCAGCAATGATTGGCATTGCCAACTCAATGGGAATGAGTGCGATCGCTGAAGGTGTCGAAACCCAAGAACAACTAGCCCAATTGAGAAGTTTAAACTGTAATTTTGCTCAAGGATATCTGTTTTCTCAACCGATAGAACAACAATTGGTTCTTAAGTTACTTGCCGCATCACCTCAATGGTAGCTATCAAATAATGCCTCGAATTACAAACATAGCTTTTGATACATAATGCATTTATGCTGGTCAATATGTGAAAGACCTACTGAATCTGATTGAGGCTTATCAACAGGAATATCCCAAAGCCACACCAAAAATTCAGCAAATAGCCAAAGATATAGACCTGAATTTTATGATTACGGATCTGCAAAATTTGATAGGTGCAATGTATAGAGGATCTGATCGCATTCGGGAAATTGTACTAGCGCTACAACACTTTTCTCGCATGATGAGGCAGAGATGAAACGCGTAAATATCCATGAAGACATCGAAAACACTTTGGTGATGTTACAACATAGACTCAGGGAAACAGGAGACCGTCCGACAATTCTTGTAGTGAAAGATTATGGTAACTTGCCCCTAGTCACTTGTTATGCGAGTGAATTAAACCAAGTATTTATGCATCTGTTGAATAATGCTATCGATGCAATAGAAGAGGGAGTGGGGAGTGGGGAATCAATCTTCTACTCCCTACTCCCTACTCCCCAAATTCGGATTCACACAGAGGTGACAGACTTGAATATGGTCAAAATTGCGATCGCAGATAATGGCCCTGGTATAGAAGAGTCGTTGCGATCGCGTTTATTTGACCCATTTTTTACCACAAAACCTGTGGGCAAAGGTAGTGGGCTAGGATTATCCATTAGCTATCAAATTATTGTGCAAAAACACCGAGGAAATATTACCTGCACTTCTTCTGTTGGCAAAGGAGGAGAGTTTGCGATCGAAATTCCCATCGAGCAACAAGAGCGTTAGCCAACAGCAAACTCGGTAAATTTTCGCCTTTACCTGAAATTGTTCCAAAACTTCAATATGGCGATCGCTTAAACCTGCTTCGTAGATGTTCGTCGCTGCCCAGATTTTTCCTTGGTAGTATTCTTCCCCTTGGCTTTGCTGAAAATAGGTATCTTCAATCTCAAGGTGCCCCTACGGGTGTACCTCACGTAAACGAGAAACGCTATAGCTGTAATTGTTAGCTTTTAACCTACTGTTAACCAACCCTTGACTAGATTAATCTTGCGCCCCACCCTCAATAGATCGGAACATAGGCTAGGCAAAGGGAGAAATAATTAATACCAATGCCAAATGCCCAATGCCCTGAATCAGGAAATCTGGACTTTTTCTTGATCACAGACTACTATTTTTAGTCGCATAAACGCATAATAGAATAGTGACTGATCTGTTCGCCCCTTTCCAATCTCTCAAACAAGGTGACTGGTTCAAGCTGATCTGCGGAGCCAGCTTCCAGCATTTACCGGCAGTCAGAAGTTTAACGTTAGCCTATACTTTGGCGGGCGCTGACTGCATAGATGTTGCAGCTGATCCAGCAGTGATTGCAGCAGCACAAGCAGGGCTACAAGTAGCCAAATCTCTGGCTACGGATGCCCAAAAGCGAGGCTTTGGCTACAAAGGCAACTCACCCTTTTTGATGGTAAGCCTGAACGATGGAGAAGATCCCCATTTTCGGAAAGCAGAATTTAACCCTACTGAGTGTCCTAGAGATTGCCCTAGACCCTGTGAACGGATTTGTCCGGCACAAGCAATCGTGTTTAACAATGTAAAAGAAAACTTTTCGGGAGTAATATCAGAAAAGTGCTATGGCTGCGGTCGTTGTATACCAGTTTGTCCTTATGGTATAATTGATACAAGTTCATATATGTCAACGCCGGGAGCGATCGCGCCATTGGTAATGTCAACGGGAGTAGATGCCGTAGAAATCCATACAAAAGTTGGCCGGTTGACAGAATTTGAGCAATTATGGCAGGCAATTTCACCGTGGGCCGATCAATTAAAGCTACTAGCTATCAGCTGTCCCGATGGCGATGGGATGATTGACTACCTAAGAGCAGTATATGACCTGATTGCCCCACTCAAGAGTGCTTTAATTTGGCAAACCGACGGCCGTCCCATGAGTGGTGATATTGGCGATGGCACCACAATAGCTGCGGTGAAATTAGGGCAAAAAGTTTTGGCAGCTAAGTTACCGGGATATGTGCAGTTAGCAGGCGGCACAAATAGCTATACCGTTGCTAAGTTAAAGGCAATGGGACTGCTCAACGATTTTAGATTGCCGATTTTAGATTTTGGATTAGAAGACACCAACCCAAAATCTAAAATCCAAAATTCAAAATCCAAAATTTCTGGGGTCGCCTACGGTAGCTACGCCCGCGTACTGCTGTCACCAATTCTCGAACAGTTAGAGAATAAGGAGGTAAGTAACACCAATGTGCAAGCGAATCTTCGCCTAGAAGAAGATGAAGTATTACTTTGGCAAGCTGTAGAACTTGCCCATTCTCTCGTTTCCCAGATCAAGTCACAGCAGGAGCGTTAATTGCTCGTTTCGGAAAATTACCCAGAACGGGTTCTCCTGCACGCAAATGTCCTCGCTATCTCTAAAAACGTCACCATAGAAAGCATGACGATTACAGACGATCTCCAAAAGTTATTAGACATTTTGCCCCAAGACCTGCAACAAGTACTAGAGAGTCATCCCAAACGAGATAGTTTAGTAGAAGTGGTCTTGGATTTGGGTCGTCGCCCAGAGGCTCGGTTTCCTAATCAAGCTGAGTATCTGAGTGAAGTACCCGTTACTCAAGAACAGATAGATGATTGTATTCAACGAGTTGGAATCTTTGGCGGAGATAATCGAGCAGGAATTGAGCAAACTTTGCATCGGATCAGCGCCATCCGCAACCGCACGGGTAAGATTATTGGCTTGACCTGTCGCGTTGGTCGAGCGGTATTCGGAACCATTGGCATGATCCGCGATTTGGTAGAAACTGGTAAATCGATTCTCATGCTGGGGCGTCCAGGCGTGGGCAAAACTACTGCCTTACGGGAAATTGCCCGTGTTTTGGCGGATGATCTGCATAAACGAGTGGTGATTATTGACACCTCCAACGAAATAGCTGGGGATGGTGATGTTGCCCACCCTGCCATTGGTCGCGCTCGGCGGATGCAAGTGGCTCATCCAAATCAACAACATCAGGTGATGATTGAGGCAGTGGAAAACCACATGCCAGAAGTCATTGTCATTGATGAAATTGGCACAGAACTGGAAGCTTTAGCGGCTCGGACCATTGCGGAACGGGGTGTACAGTTGGTAGGTACTGCCCACGGGAATCAGATCGAAAATCTGATAAAAAACCCGACCCTGGCTGATTTAGTTGGGGGTATCCAAGCTGTGACACTGGGAGACGACGAAGCCAGGCGGCGAGGTTCTCAAAAGACTGTTTTGGAGCGGAAAGCCCCTCCTACCTTTGAAATTGCTGTGGAAATGTTGGAACGCCAACGCTGGACAGTACACGAAAGTGTTGCTGACACAGTAGATACTCTGCTGCGGGGGCGTCAGGCTACCCCACAAACGAGAACCGTTGATGACCACGGCAAAATCGCTGTTACAAGGCAGTTAGCTGTTGTCAATGGTCGCGGTGGACAGCTAGCGACAGTGGAAGAATCTTTCCCACCGGCGCGACCGTCTAATGGCTGGCGTTCATCTGGACAAATGGTAGCACTGCCGCAATTGCCTGTAGAGCGGGTAACTGGACGCAGTGAGTTTGATCGTTTGCTGGATGAATCCTTCAATTATTCTGAAAGCATTGATTTGGATGCTGCTACTAGACAGCCCGGCCCGAATGGTGAAGATTTGCCACTGCACGTTTACCCTTATGGTGTTAGTCGCCATCAACTAGAACAGGTAATTAGCGTGCTAACTTTGCCCGTGGTATTGACAAAAGATATAGATAGTGCTGATGCAATTTTAGCACTGCGATCGCACGTCAAAAACCACGCCAAATTACGCCAAATGGCCAAAGCCCGTCATGTACCCATCCACATGATTAAGTCCAGCACCATTCCGCAAATTACCCGTGGTTTGCGGCGGTTGCTGAACATGGACGACCCAGAAACGGCCGATGATCTAGAATTGCAACTGTTTTTGCACAATGGTAGCGATGATGAGATGGATGCCTTGGAAGAAGCTAGACTTGCTGTTGAGCAAATTGTGATTCCTAAAGGACAACCAGTCGAGTTATTACCGCGTTCTCCCCAAGTCCGCAAAATGCAACATGAGTTGGTAGAACATTATCGCCTCAAGTCGCATAGTTTTGGTGAAGAACCAAATAGAAGATTGCGGATTTATCCAGCGTAACCTCACCCCTAACCCCTCTTCGCAGTGCAAAGAGGGGAGTCAGGAAAGAGAAATTAACTAATTACTAATTCGTAATTTTTGGGTTTAAGGGGAGCCAACGCGAACAGCGTCTCGTAGAGAAGGGGGTTTCCCCCATGAGCGACTGGCGTGGGTTGGGGGGATCTTCAAAAGATTAAAATGTTAACCGAACCGTATTGGGAGATAACTAGCTAGATTCTGTCACTTGGAGACACTTGATGTCCTATAGAGATTTTTCTTTAAGAAAAGTAAAACAAGACTTTAATCTCACCTTAGTAGAAGGTGGGCGATTTTTACCTCCTATAGAACCAATCTCAGCTAGTCCTCTGCTGGCTGAATTTTTAGCAGAAAGTATCCAGCTAGCAATTGCAATGGGTTCTGAAAAAGCTAGATCAGAATTGATTATCAGCCCAATCTTATTTGAAGTCCGAAAAATTCTCAACAGACAAATCAGTTTCTTTTCTGGAGAAGAATTTAATGTTGAACCAGAAGTTGGACTGGCGGGATTTTGCGACTTTCTGATTAGCCTTTCGCCAGAACAGTTATTTATTGAAGCCCCAGCAGTGGTGATAGTGGAAGCCAAAAAGGAAAATCTCAAAGGTGGTTTGGGGCAGTGTATCGCAGAAATGATCGCCGCCCAAAGGTTTAATGCCAAAGACGAAAAACCTATTGCTACTATCTACGGTAGTGTTAGTAGTGGCAACCTGTGGACATTCCTCAAGTTGGAGGACAGCATTGTAACTATTGATTTAACTGAATACTTAATTCCTCCAGTAGAGCAAGTCTTAGGTATTTTAGTGTGGATGATTCGGTCACAATCAACTTAAGGTTGGGTTTCGCTTCTTATTACTGTTAATTTACACATGCCAAAAAACCTGATCGCGAAGACCAGGTTTTTGTGGGGCCATATTTCCCCAAGGCTAGTTATAGAAGTTCTTTATAAATTAGTGTTCTGGTAATTACTACCAAACTTAGGTTATCAATTTCGGAAAACTTTCGCCCAATTATCAAAATATTCTCTCACTGACCTGTGCGATGCCTGCGGTGGGTTATGCCTACGCTAATATCTGGTAGTAGCTTGATATCAGTGCGATCGCTCGCTACTCATTGAAATTTATATCACAACGTCTCTCTGAGAATTTTGCTATGATTTGCTACTTTAAGATATATGCAAATCATAGAAATTTCTCCATTCCAAGCATTTCGCCGCAGTGTGGTAACGGTGATGCAGGTAGTTCCAAAGGAGCTACGCTATGTGACAATTTTGACATTATTGGGTGGTGCAGGCCCAGCGATCGCCATTTGGCTCAACAAGGTGATCATTGATGAAATAACCCGCTTATTGAGCGCCGGGACAACGCAGAATGCGATCGCCCTGATACTTGCCCAACCATTGCTACTCTCCAGTATTGCAGGTTCACTGCTGATAAATTTGGTGAGTGATGCGATCGCTAACATCAATCCCTTTGTATATACTTCACTGCGCGACCGCATTTCCGGTTTTGTCCAAGGACAAGTAATTGAGAAGGTTGCCACTTTTGAAGATATTGCGCTGTTTGAAACACCCGATTTGCTCAATTTGGTGCAGTTGACCGAAAAGGGAGTGCAACGGCTTCCAGAGCTTTGTATGAGGCTTGTGACGATGTTAGAGGGAGTTTTTATCTTCATTCCAGCCATACTGCTTTTGGTGTCTCTTGCTTGGTGGGTACCCCTAATTTTGTTTAGCTGCGTTACCCCTGTGATGTATGTGCAGATGAAATACCGTAAGCAAGTTTGGGGAGTAGAAAGAACCCAAGCGAGTGTTCTTCGTGAAATGAACTTATATAAAACGGTTTTAACCGGAGAGACATACGCCAAAGAAATACGCTTATTTAGCTTGCAAACCTTACTATTAGAACGCTGGCACGGGCTTTACCGGACTATTTTTCGGGCAATGCAACAAATCCGCCGTCGGGGGACAACAGCCGTTATTGGCTGGTCTTTATTGAGTGGTTTAGGTTTGGCGTTGCCATATATATACGTAGTCCAGGGAGTGATCGGTGGAACCCATACTTTGGGGGATTTGGCGCTTTACACCGGGGTAATTTTGGAAGTGCATCGGAGTTTGGAAAATCTGATGTCTGGCGGGTCAGAGTTGTATAATATTGCACTAGCAACGACACCTATTTTCCAGCTTTTGGAGTTAGAGCCACAGTTGTCTGGTTCTCAATCAAAGTCAGTAACAAAGGTATCAGGAAAAGTCAGGGAATCGGCTGTTAACAATCGGAAATTTCAAAAAAATGGGAATAATTCATCTGATCATCGGCAAGCTTTATCAGGTGTGAATGCAACTGAGTATGAAGCATCGCAGACGGGTATTTACATCGAAAATCTATCCTTTACCTATCCTAATAGCGATGTCTCAATCCTCAAAAACATCAACCTGACGATTCACCCCAACGAGATGATTGTACTTGTGGGTGAGAATGGTGCTGGCAAGACCACATTAGCAAAATTATTATGTCGCCTCTATGACCCTAGCCAAGGTGCGATTATTTGGAATGGGCAGGATTTACGATCGCTCCCATTAGAAGATTTGCGATCGCGGATTGATGTAGTCATGCAAGATTACGCTCGTTTTCCGACTACCGTGCGGGAAAATGTTGCCTTTGGGGATTTACCTAAGATACAGGATGACGACGCGATTACGAAAGCGATCGCTGAGGCTGGTTTGGCTAGAGTAATTGAAAAGCTAGATCATGGTTTAGAAACCCTCTTGGGCAAACAGCTAGAAGGCGGTATTGATCTATCAGGAGGACAATGGCAAAGATTAGCAATTGCGCGTGCTTTGTTGCGACTGTCTCCAGCCGAACTAGTCATACTTGACGAGCCAACAGCGAACCTTGATCCGAAAACAGAACATGAGATTTACAATATTTTGCGTAGCCTGGCGAAGGGGAGAATAGCCGTTGTAGTTAGCCATCGCCTCGCCTTAGCAAAACTAGCAGACCGAGTAGTAGTCCTAGAACACGGTCAAATTATCGAGGTAGGCACTCATGATGAACTAATGGCACAAGGCGGACAGTATCACTTGATGTTTACTCGTCAAGCTAGTAGTTATAACTGAGTAGAAAATGGGGAATCGGGACTAGAAAAAACTCCCCAGATTTTCTTTGTCCTCTTCTATTCTGGTAACTTATACTGCCCAACAATACGCTTGGCAAACTCTGGAACGTGCGCTTCTAATTTCTCTGGATGATTTCGCTTTACATACAAATAATTCCGAGTAAAGTGAGAATCAATCGAAAACCGCGCATATTCTAGACCTTTGGGGCCGATTTTTTCGATCACCACACCCATCAGTTTTGCTGCCCACATCGGGAGGGTAACGCCTTTATCGTAAGCAGGAATACTTTGCTGTACAGCTTCTTTGCGGTTGCCTTTAGACATCACTGGTTGAGTATCTAACTGGTCTTTCACCAAATCCAGCATTTCCTTACCTGTGTCATTTCTAACTACAATCCATTGCCAGCCGAAGGGTGCGCCCATGTAGCCAACAACTAAATCGGCTAGGGAGTTGACGTAATCGAAGCAACTCATACAGGATGGGGCAAAGACATCTTTGAGTTGGTTTGTCTTCAAACCAAAGAAAGGCACTGTTTCTGTTGAGCCATCCTCATGTTTGAAGTGAACGCGGAAGTCTTGCATGAATTCGTAATGCACAACTGTCTCAGGCGATCGGCTGGTGGTTTCTAAGAATTTTTGCAGTCCGGCGCGGTTAACATTATCTACGCAGGGCGTACCCAAAACATACAGCTTTTCTAAGCCAAGTTGTTTTTCTACAGCTCGTAGCGCCTGGATTTGGCAACCAACACCAATTACTAATAGTCGCTTCATCCCCGATTTTTCTATCTGTTCCAATACGGAAAGGTTCGGGGAAAGAGTTGGTTTATTTACCCGCGCTGCTAGTATTTCTTCTGGGGTACGAGCGATGATAGGCATGGGTTGAAAGCGGTCTTCTTTGGTATTTTGCACACAGACGACACCTTCAACTATGCCGCGATTGAGCATTTCAATAGCAATGCTGCTAACAATACCCGTCCATTGTGCGCCTTCGATGGGCTGTTGTTTCCGCGCCGCCATCATGTCTTGGTGAACACCAAAGTATAGCTCATCGGGGTTTTCGAGATGGCGCGATCGCGTGTGCGTTTCTTCTTCAAGTTCGCCTATTTGCTGATTAATAAAAGCGCAGGCTTCCTTGACATAGTGAATATAGTATGTATCGCACAGTCCGCACTCGCTACAGAGTTCTTTAGCAGGGCGGCGGCTGGTAGATTTTAAGGCTCTGGCTTTTTTGTGCTTGCTAGAATCAACTGAGGTCATATAAATTTTTTGTTTTATCCAGGAATCGCTTTTATTACAATACCTTTACTGGCTATGAACTTCACGATATAGATTGAAAAAGAAGAGTATGGACGCAATAAGCTGAAGTGATTGGTTTTCCTGGTGTACTGGCTTATGGGCAGACACAAGAAGAAGCAGTTGCTAGAGTTCAAGCATTAGCTCTGCGTGTATTGGCTGATAAGCTGGAACATGGGTAAGGAACCCACACGCGATCGCGCCAGTACAGCCCAAAAATTTGATGTTTTTAAGCAAATCGGCATCTTTTTAGGATTAACTTTATAATTTATCTGAGTACAAATTTGGTAAATACTAATGTTGCAATCTATTGAAGGAGTATATAAGAACGGCAAGATACAACTCTCAGAATTACCATCTAATGTATCAGAAAGCCGTGTTATTGTCACTTTTATAGAACCAAAAAAATCTCAAAACCCAAAGCTTATAATGCAGGTTGGTATGTTTTCTGGAAATAAACAATCAACAGAAAAAGATTTTCACATTACTGAATTTCATGGAGATACCGAAGACGGATTAGATTGGTCATAGGTAATCATGAAGTACGTGATTGATACTCATGCTCTGATCTGGTTTCTCGAAGGAAATTCCCGATTAGGTGCTAATGCCAATGCTATTCTTTCTAATCCTGATTCCCAGTTAGTTATACCAGCTACAACATTAGCCGAAGCTGTTTGGATTGTTGAGAGAGGAAGAACATCTATTCCTTCTGCCAAAAATTTGCTTTCAGCAGTTGAAGCTGATCCCCGTGTGGTGATTTATCCACTTGACAAAGATGTAATTGAAACAACTATGAGTTTATCTGCTATTAATGAAATGCACGATAGACAAATTACTGCAACTGCGCTAGTTTTAGCAAGTAAAGGTGATGAAGTGCAACTATTAACCTGTGATTCAAATATAACGGCATCAGGATTAGTTACGGTTATTTGGTAATGAGTGCGTAAAAGTTACTTTTTGGAAACGCAAGCGAACACAACGTAACGCAGAGTTTTCCCTAGCTGTACTCAGACAAAATCTGATGACTCTAAAAAATTTCAAAAAAACATTAGACAGTGACACAAAACTCTAAAACAGGTGCAGCTTTTATTGCAGGCGGAACCATAGCAGGTGCTGGTGTTTCTGCAACTGTAGGCGGGATGGGACTAGCAGGCGGATTTGGTGCAGTTGGAATTGGTGCAACTCCTGTAGTGGCTGCTGGCGCGGTGGCTGGTGCAGCTGCTTATGGTGCAATTAATGCGATCGCACAGGGAGATGCTGCTGCCTTCGCTACAATGGGAATTGGTGCAGTCGGCGGTGCTGGTATTTATAGCGTCGTCGGTGGTATGGGTTTAGTCGCACCTAAAGTAGGGCTGGCATTTGGGATTGGTGCAATACCAATGGCGGGAATTGGTGCAGTAGTGGGACTTGCCGCCTATGGGATTGCCAAACTGTTAGATGAATCGGGAATTAGCGAAACTCCAGCACAGCTTTTTGAGCGAATGGAAGAGAAAGTTTTGCAGATGGATGCCTATTCAGAAGCAGTGATGGAATTAGAAGCATGGATAGAGTTAGATTTATTTTTATCTGGTGAGGATTTCAACCAAAAATTTACTGCTTTAGAAGTTGAAGATGAGTTACAGGCGCTCAAAGCTAAATTAAAGAAAAAATCAGAATTTGTTACCCCTAAACCTTCTATTCCCAATATTGAAGCAGAAATAATATCTCTGACAACCCAGCTACCTGAAAGCTGGAAATGTGTACGCACACTCAAAAGTCACTTAGCGGCAGTTAATGCGATCGCTATCAGTCCTGATGGTACTACGTTAATTAGTGGCAGTGATGACAGACAAGTTAATTTGTGGAACTTGAAAACTGGAAAATGGCTTTACACTTTCTCTGGACAAGCAGAGGCAGTTTTATCTGTTGCTATCAGCCCTGATGGACAGCAGATTGCAAGTGGTAGTGTCGATTGCAAAATCAGCACTTGGCAGATAAACACAAGAAAATTTCACCGGACATTCTTTTATTTAAGTTCTCCTTACAGCCATAATGGCTTTGTTAACTCGGTAGCATATAGTCCTGATGGGGCAATTCTTATTAGTGGTAGTGCTGATAAGACAATTAGAATTTGGGGACGCTACACAGGAACAGTAAAACGCACCTTGAATGGACACTCAGATGCAGTTTTGTCTGTCACCATTAGTCCCAATGGTAAAATCCTTGCAAGTGGTAGTGCTGATAAGACAATTAGAGTTTGGGATTTAAAAACTTTGCAACAACGTTACATTCTCACTGAACATTTGGGAGCGGTGAATACAGTTGTTATTAGTGTTAACAGTCAAACTCTTATTAGTGGTAGCACCGACACCACAATAAAGCTGTGGAATCTCCAAACTGGAAAATTACTCTCCACTCTGACTGGACACTCAACGGCGGTTTTGTCTGTTGCCATCAGCCCCGATGGAAAAACCCTCGCCAGTACCAGCAGAGACAGTATGATCAAACTTTGGAACCTACATACTGGGGAACTACTACAAAGTCTTTCTGGGTGTAGTCCTGTTGCTTTCAGTCCTGATGGTAAGACGCTGGTAAGTGGCAGTAATGGAGGAAGCATCAAGGTTTGGAGTCAAGTGCAAAGCTTTGATAAATTTACTCTCGACTCTGTATTATCTGGGGAATGGTGGGAAGTCTTGGGTGTAAATCAGAGCGATCGCCCCAAAGATGTGAAACTTGCGTACCTTCGATTAGCAAGATTGTATCATCCTGATATCAACAGTTCTACAATCGCAAAAGCCTCAATGCAAGCAGTTAATCAAGCTTATAAAGAATTCCAGGAGCAGTTAAACGCTTACAAATGTCAGTAGGGTAAAATATATAACCCTTAAGAAGTATTGACATCTTGACTTCTTAAGGCATCTATCTTGCATATTTTGACAAAACGTTATAAATTATTAGAATATAGGGGAATAATCTGACTTCTTAGTGTCAAAAACTAATCCTTCTCAAGTAAATATACTGCAACCAGTTTTAACTTCACATAAACTCTAAACAGCACTGAAGATATATTTTTGTTTAGTAAAGCAAAGATTCTGGACATAAAACAGAACAATAAATAATCTAAAAATATATCTTGTGTGACTGTTTTTAAGAATCATGTTACTACTTGTGGTGATGAGCAACAACTATAATTCACCAAAAGAGTAATCCATTATAAGCAAATTAACTAGTAATAAAGCTGCATCTGTCAGCAGATTTATTCGTTTTTAGTTGATTAATTTATCTCCAAATTATATTTGCTATTCAAAGAATTGTTTTTGTTATGCTGAGAATGGCAAAAATAATAAATGAAGACGCATCTACCACAAATTCACAATCCCAATGGAGCTATTCTGGCGATGCACTTAAACGAATTAGAAACTACTGAAAATTTAAAAGAAGTCGAAGAAGCGTGGCGAACACTAGAAAAATCAATTCTCTACTATCAGGGACGCCCCGTTGGGACGATAGCCGCTTATGATGCATCTGTAGAGGCTCTCAATTATGACCAGTGCTTCGTTCGGGATTTTGTTTCGGCAGGTCTAATTTTTCTGATCAAAGGTAGAACAGATATTGTTCGTAATTTCTTAGAAGAAACCTTAAAGTTACAACCTAAAGAAAGGGCATTAGATGCCTATAAACCTGGACGAGGATTAATCCCAGCTAGCTTTAAAGTTGTATTAGAAAATGGGGAAGAATATTTAGAAGCAGACTTTGGTGAACATGCGATCGCTAGAGTTACACCCGTAGATTCTTGCCTATGGTGGATTATTTTATTGCGTGCTTATGTAATCGCCACAGAAGATTTTTCCCTAGTCTATCAACCTGAATTCCAAAATGGTATCAGGTTAATCATGGAAATCTGCTTGGCGAATCGTTTTGATATGTACCCAACGCTGTTGGTTCCAGATGGTGCTTGTATGATTGACCGTCGTATGGGCATTTATGGGCATCCTCTAGAACTACAAGTTCTCTTTTACACGGCATTGCGTGCATCTCGTGAACTGCTAGTTTGCCAAGGTAATTCTGATATTGTTGAAGCCATTGATAACCGTTTGCCTCTTTTATGTGCTCATATTCGCCAGCATTATTGGATAGATATTAATCGCCTGAATGCAATTTATCGCTTCAAAAGCGAAGAATATGGTAAGGGTGCTGTTAATTTGTTCAACATATATGTAGATTCTGTTCCCTATTATGAATTAGATAAGTGGCTACCAAAAAAAGGTGGTTATTTAGCAGGTAATGTCGGTCCGTCGCAGCTAGATACTCGCTTCTTTTCCCTCGGAAACTTAATGGCAATCATTTCAGACTTAGCCACCGAAGAACAGTCACAAGCGATTATGACTCTCATTGAGGAACGATGGGATGATTTGGTGGGAGATATGCCAATGAAAATTTGTTTCCCAGCTTTGGAACATGAAGAATACAGAATTGTAACTGGATGTGACCCCAAAAATATCCCCTGGTCGTATCATAATGCTGGTAGTTGGCCAGTTTTAATGTGGATGTTAGCGGCGGCGGCGGTGAAAACTAATAAAATAAGTCTTGCACAAAAGGCTATTGAAACTGCCCAAGGACGCCTCAGTACAGATGAATGGCCAGAATATTACGACGGTAAGAAAGGGCGATTGATTGGGAAACAAGCCAGGAAATATCAAACTTGGACAATTACTGGGTTCTTATTAGCAAAAGAACTGATGGCAAACCCCACTTATTTACCATTAATAAGCTTTGGTAAATTACCAGCAGAACAAGTTTCTAGAGCATGTGAGCTTGAAATCGCCAGTGTAGACCAGTATATATCTCGATAGAGGAGACGCGATTAATCGCGTCTGTACAGGAGTTGGGAGTTGGGAGTTAAAATACAAAAGCCTCCTGACTCCTGAATCATGTTTCCATGACAAACCCCCGTCAACTAGCTTTTATCGCCCTGCGAGATGTCCATAAGGGGGCTTATGCTGATGTTGCCCTAGATAGAGTACTGCAAAAAGTCAGTTTGCCTGATTGCGATCGCCGCTTGCTGACAGAATTAGTTTATGGGAGCGTCAGAAGGCAGCGCACTCTTGATACTCTCATTGACCAATTTGCCAAAAAGAAATCTCATCAACAACCCCCAGACCTTCGTACAATCTTACATCTGGGTTTCTACCAACTGCGTTATCAAGAACGTATTCCCGCCTCAGCGGCTGTTAATACTACTGTCCAACTCGCTAAAGAAAACGGTTTTTCTGGACTCACGGGTTTTGTTAACGGTCTATTACGCCAGTACATCCGCCTTGCAGAAAAGATAAAGGCAGATCAGTTACAACTTTCAGAAAACCCAGTGCAACGTTCTGACTTTTCACCAGATATGGAAAACCTCTCTCCAAACCTCTCCTCTAAAAGGGGAGAGGCTTTGAATTCTCCCCCTTCCCTTGTAGGGAAGGGGGTTGGGGGGTTAGGTTCAGTTCCCGATGAGGTAAAAAACCAGGTGGAACGCTTGGGAATTTTACACAGTTTTCCTGACTGGATTATTCAAGTTTGGTTAGAACAACTGGGTTTGGCTGAGACAGAACAACTGTGTGAATGGATGAACCAATCACCAAGAATCGACTTGCGTATCAACCCACTTCGCACTTCCATCGAAGAAGTTGAGGCGGCTTTGCAATCTGTTGGTATTTTGGTGAGACGGATTCCTGATTTACCCCAAGCTTTACGATTGATTGGTAGTGCTGGATCAATTCAAAAACTACCTGGTTTTAAAGAAGGTTGGTGGACTGTACAAGATGGTAGCGCCCAATTGGTAAGTCATTTGCTCGACCCCCAACCCGGTGAGGTGGTAATTGATGTCTGTGCTGCACCAGGGGGTAAAACAACCCACATTGCTGAGTTAATGGCAGATAAAGGTAAAATTTGGGCTTGCGATCGCACTCCTTCTCGTCTTCGCAAACTCCAAGAAAATTCTCAACGGCTAAATTTACAATCTATTCAAATTTACACTGGCGACAGCCGCCACTTCAACGAATTTCAAAACACCGCAGACCGCGTATTGCTTGATGCTCCATGTTCTGGACTAGGAACCATGCACCGTCATGCTGATGCTCGTTGGCGACAGACACCAGAATCTGTCCGGGAACTTTCGGTGCTGCAAAAAGAATTAATAACACATACATCAACTTTTGTCAAACCGGGTGGTGTACTAGTTTATGCCACCTGTACATTGCATCCAGCAGAAAACGAAGAAGTGATTTCGACATTTCTAGCTGAGTCACCTAATTGGCAAATTGAGTCTCCAAGCGGCTTTGAATCGCCTGCTTCTGCATATAGCACCCCTCAAGGTTGCTTTAAAGTCTGGCCCCATCGACGGGACATGGATGGCTTTTTTATGGTGCGCTTAAGAAAAACCAATAATTCCGAGTGAATACTGTTTAGGATTGTACGATTTGGTTGAGGACTGAATCTACCAGAGGAGGCAGCAATGGTTACCCCTTCCAATGTCAAAAACTTAGTTAAAATCCTGATTGGAGCCGCCTGGATCGATGGCAAAATCCAACCAGAAGAACGGCAATATCTCCGCGAAATAGCTCAAGCAAAAGGTTTAGCTAACGATCCAGAAATTAAACCTTGGCTGTACGAATTCGTTCCTGTACAGCCAAAAGAATGCTATGACTGGGTGCGTGAGTATTTAGGCGATCGCCCCAGCCATGAAGATTGTGAAAATCTGATTGAAGCAATTAGTGGCTTAATTTACAGTGATGGCGAAGTTGCCGTCGAAGAAGCCAGACTCTTGACGGAATTACAGGATATAGCGAAGCCGAATGATTCAACTCAACCGGCTCATACTGCACTTCTCAAACAAATTCAAAAGCTTTACCGCCGTTGGGTTGACGTGCAAAACTAATCATAGTCAAAAGTCTATAGTCTAATAACTAATGACTAAATTATGGCTTCGGATCACCCAGACCCGGAGTTTCTTCTTTATCAATCTTAGGCACAAAATCAGGACGCTCTTTGCTTTCCCAACCTGCGGGGCGTTTTGAGTTGTACCAAGCTATTGAACCAATGGTTACAGCAGCAATAAAACCAACGACATACACCAAGGTGAAAGCAAAAGGAAACTGACCACCACCTGTTGCAACTGAATCTGCTGCCTGCATCAATATATGCATGAGTATATTCTCCAATGTTAAGTAACACTACTTGACACACTATAGAATGAGCGTATCACTTAACATCCCTCTGGAGTTTAGTTTTAGCAACTTCATATTGCATAGAAATGGGCAGGGGGGAGGGAGATGAGGGAGAATAACCAATGCCCCATGCCCAATGCCCTATGCCCACTCATCATTAGTTAGAAGGTCTAAGTCTATCCCGCCAGGATGGCTGTGGTGATGAAGAACCTGAACTATTTGCAGGAGAGGAAGATCGCCGACTTCTCCGAGGCGGGGGAGAAGAATCAGATTCTACTCTTCTAGAGCGCCGCCGTGGAGTAGATGATTCTGAAGAAGAGTTATTGGAAGTTGATTCTTGGGTGCGTAGGCGTAGCCCGCCGTAGGCATCGCGCCTTCTCCGTCTTGGGGTATTATCGCTCGATTGTTGTTCTTCTTGAGAATAGCTCCTCCTCCTACGTCTCCTAGATGAACCACTATCCTCAGAATTTCTAGCACTTTCTCCTTCTGAGTCATCATTAGAGGAAATAGAACGATTCAGCACTTGTTTGGGCTTGATGGACTGGGCTTTGATGGTGCCTTTACGACCTTCTAACTTGGGTCGTTTGGGAAACTTTTCTACAGGCATCCCTTCTGCCGCTTTTTCCATAAATTCGTGCCAGGTGTAAGCGGCACTACCACTGCTGCCGTATGTGGGGCGGTTATCATCGTTACCTAGCCAAACGCCTGTCACCATCTGGGGAATGTAACCAATAAACCATAAATCACGGGCTTCGTCTGAGGTACCGGTTTTGCCTGCAACTGGTCTATTACCTAATTGAGCAGCAGCACCAGTCCCTGCTTCTACGACGTTGCGTAACATCCAAGTCATGATGGCGGCACTGTCAGCGTCAAGGGTGCGTTTTGGCTTAAAATTAGCTGACCAGATCACCTTGCCTTGGCGGTTGAGGATGCGAGTAATACCATGAGGTTCTGTGTGCAATCCCTGAGTAGCAAAACTGCCATAGGCGCTGGTCAACTCTAGCAAATTCACTTCATTTGAGCCGAGAGCCAAAGAATAGGTCGGCTTGAGTTCAGAGTTTATCCCCATATCATGGGCAAGTTTAATCGTTGGGGTAAATCCCACATCAATCAACACCTTTACCGCAATAATATTAACAGAGCGGGTGAGGGCGTCTCGGATGTTCATTGAACCCCGGAACTTTTCACTATAGTTTTTCGGTTCATAGCCATCTACAACAAAGGGCGCATCCTCGTAAGCATCGTAGGGGCTTTTACCGCTAGCGATCGCACTAGCATATACAAACCCTTTAAATGTCGATCCTGGCTGCCGCTGTGCCTGAGTAACGCGATTAAACTGGTTTTTACCAAAATCTTTTCCCCCAACCATTGCCTTAATTTCACCGCTACGGGGGTCAATGGCTACCATTGCTCCTTGCTTAAAGTTCTCCCAGCTTCCTTGATTTCGCAGTGTTTTAGCTACCGCCTCTTCTGCCACCTTCTGCCAAGTCGGATTCAGCGTCGTTTCTACTACTAGACCCCCACTTGCTAGCACGTTAGGAGAAACATACTTCGGCAATTCTTTTTGGATGTAGCTGGTAAAGTAGGGTGATTCTACTTGCACTCGCTTGGGTAAACTGGTTTTGAGTGTTAGTGGTTCTTGGACTGCTGCCTGCCTTTGTTCTGGCGTAATTATTTTATCTTCTTGCATCCGTAGCAATACCAAGTCCCGCCGCCGTTTCGCAGCTTCGGGATTCTTGTCTGGAGCGTATAAGCTAGGAGCAGGGGCTAATCCAGCAATCGTTGCCATTTCCGCTAAAGAAAGCTGGTCTGGTGATTTACTAAAGTATACCCTCGATGCATCTGCCACACCATAAGCTCCACCTCCCAAATAAACCAGATTTAGGTAACGCTCTAAAATCTGATCTTTGGTTAATTCATTCTCCATTTTTTGGGCTAGGCGGACTTCCTTGAGTTTGCGCCAGATTGTCTGTTCTTGTTTCAAAAACAGAATCCGTGCTAGCTGTTGGGTGATGGTGCTAGCACCTTCGACTACACCTTGCGATCGCAAATTATTCAAACCCGCTCTGGCAATCCCTTGTGGATCAACTCCGTTGTGTTGCTTAAATCTTCTATCTTCTGAGGCAATGAAAGCTTTTTTTAAATTATCTGGTATTTGTTCCAGCTTTAGCTGTTCTCTGGCCGTTTCACCTTGTTGTTGTAATATAGTTCCATCAGCGGCTTTGATAGTCAGTGTTTGCTCTCGAACCACGGCATTCAACTCGGACTGATCTGGCAAACTCCGATCGATTAAACTGATGCCGTAGATCAAGGCAACTATCCCACCACCTACACCCAACCCTGCCCAAAACCAGATGCGACGATAGAGTGGTTTACCACGAGTTGCCTGATTGGACTTCATCCTAGAGGGTAAAATTTTCATTTGCTCAGTAACTGCCTCGCCTGCGCCAGATGTGCTGGTGGTAAGCTTCTCATTTGTTCCTCCTTGTCCAGAGTCACTCAAATTAGTTGGTCTTCGCTTGAACCAGGAGGTAAGCTTCCCCACGTCAGTTCCTCGCTCAAAGTAGTAACTGTATAACCACCATCAATCAACTTTGGGGTTAGTTCACCACCATTGTGTTAGTATAATATCCTATAAATAATTAACTAAAATCACCATAAAATAATGTTTTTTAGATTTTATAATTTAGTTTTGTAAAAACGCTGCAATTTTGATATCTCAAATTATTGGGATTTTCTGTAACAGGTGTGCCGAAGTATTCGCAAAGACAGCCCCAAAACAGCTTACTTAAGGAGAGTGCTATGCTTAAGGCGAGGGACGCCGAAGCAAAGCTAAGAAGAAGCGCCGTTGCCCTTGGTAGTAATATCGGCGATTCACAGACAATTTTAGAAGCAGCTATAGAGATTTTAGCCCAAACTCCAGGTATTCTCTTAGAAGCCAGATCCAATTGGTACCAAACCAAAGCTGTGGGCCCACCACAGCCAGATTATCTAAATGGCTGCGTCACATTGCAGGTAGAAATCACAGCCCAGCAGTTATTAGAAATTTTGTTAAAAATTGAACAACAATTTGGGCGTGTGCGTCAGGAACGCTGGGGGCCACGAATCCTGGATTTAGATTTGTTATTATTTGATGACATTATTTTAGATACACCAAATCTCCAGATTCCCCATCCACGAATGCGGGATCGGGCGTTTGTGTTAGTACCACTGGCAGAAATTGCCCCAGATTGGATAGAACCAGTATCGGGGTGTGTTATTAAAGAACTGCTGAAAGAGGTAGACTGTTCTGATGTACATTTATTGATGGGCAATTAAAAATACCATCCTTAAACGCAGAAGAACGCTGATTTCACCTCTGTATTCACAGATAATCAGATTTTATTATGCCATTAGGTAGAGAATTACCACAACTGTTGAAACAACGCCTGTTTTATAAAGGACGCAAGTTTGATTTTGAAGTTAATCGCTTGCGTTTACCTAATAAATCAGAAGGAGAATGGGAATGTATTCGTCACCCTGGTGGCGCTCTAGCTGTCCCAGTGACGCCAGAGGGTAAACTTGTACTCGTGCGCCAGTATCGTTTTGCAATTCAGGGACGGATATTAGAATTTCCGGCGGGAACTGTAGAACCAAATGAACAGCCTTTAGAAACAATACAGCGTGAAATCGCAGAAGAAACTGGCTATAGTGCCAAAAAATGGGATAAATTAGGCGAGTTTTTCTTAGCTCCCGGTTATTCTGATGAAATTATTTATGCTTTTCTAGCGCGAGATTTAGAAAAGCTAGAAACGCCACCACCACAAGATGGAGACGAGGATATCGAAACTGTGTTTTTGACTCCTGAAGAATTAGAGAAAGCGATTCTGGAGGGAGAACCGGTAGATGCTAAATCAGTTTCTAGCTTTTTTCTGGCGCGTCCGTTTTTAATTTAATACTAATATGCTGCTAGAGTTAGCGATTGCAGATGCTTACGGTGCAGGCTTTGAATATGCCGACGAGATAATCGTTAACAATGATTTGAGTCGATACGTCGAACATCCGCGTTTTCGACTCAATCCTGGCAGCTACACCGACGACACCCAGATGAGCATTGCCATTGCTGAAGTAATTGTTGCTCAAGCACCGTGGACGGCAGAAGTTTTAGCCGATAGTTTCGTTAGAGCCTTCAAACGCGATGAGAGAGAAGGTTATGCTCGAAGCTTCTACCATTTTCTGAGGGAAATTCAAGATGGGGAAGAGTTTTTAACGAAAATTAACCCTGAGAGTGACAAAAGCGGGGCGGCGATGCGTGCAGCCCCCATTGGCATCTATCCGGCACCAGAAAAAGTCATTGAGGCGGCAACAATTCAAGCGGCAATTACCCACAATACATCTGATGGAATCCATCCGTGAGAGGTTAAAATAAAGCGAATTTTGTCAATCAGTTAAAATACTCAAAATGGTCTTACTGAAGAAGCATTATTTCGCAAGCTAAAAAGCCTGGAAGACTTAAAAAAAGGACAGTTAGCGGGGAAAATTTGTACAGTTATTGATTTGGTAACTCGTTTACCTGTCGAAGTTTGGTTTCACACTAATCCAGCAGCATCGGACACTAATTTTGAAGCTGCATTATTAAATTTACTGCCTGCTAAAACTCTGATTTTACTTGACAGAGGTTTTTACCATTTCCACTTTTTACAACAACTTATTAACCAAGAAATTAATTTTATTACTCGTTTAAAAGCCAAAGCATCTATTAAGTACTTAAAGATTTTTAGCTATGACCATTCAGTTAAAGACCGATTGATTCAACTTGGCACTGTTCGTCGTGGCGCACCAGTACTCACTTTACGTTTAATAGAAATTAAGGTTGGTAAAACTAGCTATTCTTATATTACTTCTGTCCTTGACCCACAAATTTTACCTCCTTATGTTGTGGCAGATTTATACCGCCGAAGATGGAGAGTTGAAGAAGCTTTCTACACAGTAAAACGCTTGTTGGGGCTATCTTATTTATGGACTGGTTCTATTAATGGTATCAAGCTACAAGTCTGGGCTACTGAGTTATTTTATGCTGTTTTGGTTGACTTGGGAGATGCGGTTGCAGACGAATTATCTCTGCCATTTGACCGCATTTCTTTGGAGATGATATTTCGCGGTTTGTACCATTTTAGTGTCGTTACGGTAGAGATGACCTCATCGACTTGGATAAGCAACTGATGAGCTTGGTAAACAAAAAGACGAGCTAAATGTAATACATCGGTTGGGAAAAGTGTGATTTGCCCTGCTGCTTTACTCAATTAAGGGCAACTTACCTTTTCAAATACTACGGTTTTTAGATATTATTACAGTGATTTAGGTAAATATAAAGCTACCCTAACCTTCACTAGCTCAAAGTTGGGCTACTAAAGTACACATTGGCGACTTAACTATATGCCTGTATATATATTCAACACATTAACTGCTCAGTGATATGAAAATTGACTTAGAGTCAAAGCTATAAGAGCATGACGAGAAGAAGCTTACAACTCCTAAATATGTAAAGAATAATAATTCGGCTTGTTGTGCTAAAGCTCGTACTAAAAATACTCGCTGCTGTTGTCCGCCTGATAACTCTCCAATTTGACGCGATCGCAACTCTAGCATCCCCACTCTCAAAAGAGCATCTTTGACTATTTCTTGAGATGGCCGTGAAGGTGCGCGAAACCAGCCTGTATGCACAGTCCGCGCCATCAGCACCACATTCCAAACTGTGATGGGATAATCCCAGTCAATCTGCGATCGCTGTGGTACATACGCAACAGAACTTAATTGTTGTTTCAAAGCGCGAGATCGAAACTGTACAACTCCACTGGTGGTAGGTACTAACCCCAAAATCGCCTTCACCATCGTGCTTTTACCAGCCCCATTCGGGCCAATTACACCCACAATTTGTCCCGGTAAGGAGCGGAAACTCACATCGTCAACCGCCGTCACTCCCCGATAATTTACAGCTAAATGTTTAACTTCTAACATAAATTTACAATTTATATGATAATGATAATCAGTCTAACTAAAGTAATCAGATTTATGATATCTTACAAATTGCGACTCAAATCCCTAGCGGCTCTTACTTTAACCTTTGGGCTACTTGGATGTAGTTCTACATCAGAAACCAGCCAATCGAATCCCGCACCTGCTAATAATGCGGCTGTTACCCAAACAGGTGCTTTATCTATTTCACAAGCCAGTGGGAAAGGCCCGTTAGTAGTCGCCACCAACACTGTTACTTGTGGCTTAACCAAAGAAATTGCAGGTAATACTATTGACCTCAAGTGCTTAATCGACCCAGGTTCAGATCCGCACGTATACCAACCCAAGCCGGAGGATAGCAAAGCAATTGAGCGGGCTAAGTTAATTCTCTACGGTGGCTACGATTTTGAACCAGATTTAATCAAATTAATTAAAGCTACTTCAAATCCTGCTCCCAAAGTGGCTGTAAATGAAGTTGCAGTCCCCAAACCTCAGCAGTTTGAGGAGGATGGTAAAACTGTTCCCGACCCCCATGTATGGCAGAATGCCCAGAATGGCATAGCCATAGCACAGGTAATTTCCCAAGAATTAATAAAGGTAGCCCCAAATAATGCTGCAACCTATACTAGCAACACGCAAAAACTCACAAATGAAATCAGCCAGATAGACAGCTGGATTAAATTGCAGATTGCTACAATTCCACTCAAGCAACGCAAATTAGTAACAACCCATGATGCTTTCGGTTACTATTCCAAAGCTTATGGAATTCCCATTGAAGGGGCGTTAGGGGGTATTAGTACAGAAGAAGCGCCGACACCTGCACGAGTCGGTGCATTAGCAATCTATATTAAAAAACAGGGTGTGCCGACGATTTTTGCAGAGACGACAATTAACCCGAAACTCATAGAGGCTGTAGCAAAAGAAGCAAAAGTTAAGGTTTCAGACCGAGAATTGTTTGCTGATGGTTTGGGCGAAAACGGAACAGAGGGTGAGACTTACCAAGGAATGTTAATTGCCAATACACGCACGATTGTGGAAGGTTTAGGAGGCAAGTATACGAACTTTAAATAATACCTTGACTTTTTCTTGCACCTGGGAATTTTAAGAATGATTATCCTGATATTAAGGCAATCCAAAAACAAAATATTTTTGGTGCAATAAACAGTAACTATTACCACTTTCCCAAGCTACATTAGTAGTTTGGGGAAGTTTTTATAGAAATACTCATTCCTCAGTTATCAACTTTCTTTCTTCAGGAAGTAAAGTAGTTTCATCATCAGGGCGATCGCCATCGAGCGATTTGGCTTTAGTTCTATAGGGTTTGACAATTAGACTGACGCCAATTGTCCAACCTAATGCAACCATCCAACCCGCGAGAATGTCACTGGGAAAATGTACCCCCAGATAGAGACGACACCACGCAATAGCTATTATGTATAAGCTGCCGAAGATGAGAACCAACCAGCGCCGGGAGCTATCCCAAGTTAAGAATAGCAAAATTACTACTACAGTCATACTCGTCATGGCATGACCACTGGGAAATGCAAAACTAGCCTCAGGCGAAATGGACTGCCACAATTGTGGACGCACTCGATGCATTAATTGCTTTGCTGTGCGGTTGATGATCACACTTCCCACTGAGGCGGTGAGTAAATAAGCTAGCGATCGCCAGCGTTTTTGAAGTAATAATATGAGTGCGATCGCACCCAAAATCGGTATCGCCGTCCAAGGCAACCCAATTATAGCTAGCGTCACTGCTAAAACATTAAGCTGTGGGTTTGCTGTAGAATGAACTGCTAACAGAATAGGCGCATCCCACGGGAAGCCAGCTTGATTTTCCCATATCTTCACTGTCAAAATTTCAAAAACCTGCAAAGGTAAGTAAACTCCTATCAAGAGGAGTAAGAGCGATCGCCAACGGGCAATCAACAGGTTTTTGAGAAAAGAAAGAGGCGACTGACTCTCTTTATTGGTTTTTTCCACTTTTTCCATATTAAGTTCTTATAATCAATTAACGTATAATTTATTTCTTAATGTCATCTATCAGTAGATAGTTTTAGTTACTTTGACTCATGAACACTAAAGAAATTTAGATTGTTCTTCTAAGCCAAGCATATCGAAACTTTCACGACTTCACCGATTACAAAATACTCGTACTTTGAGAAGCTCCACAATGTTTACAATACGGCAAATATTTATAAGTCAGATTATGACAATTTTGACATTCAATGTCTTGATAATAACTACAGTACGGACAGTAAGTATCAAGATGTCGAATTTTCTTGGCGCAATTTACACAGCGTGATTTTTGGACTCGGCTAGCTGCCTGGACTTTAACATTAAAGACAAATTTTTGAAAAAACTGGATGATTCCAAAACCAATAATTGGAATCAGCAAGATATAAGCATAATTTATCAGGAAAAGTAAACCACCAAAAAGGGAACTAATAATATCAAACAAAAATTTAAATATTGCGCCAATTTGAAGAAATTCAAATATTTTAACGATTAGTGGGATAAAAAAGATAACTAGCAAATGCCAGCTAATTAGCGAGATGAGTCCATATCCTCTTCTTTGGGCAAATTTGTGGACTGATAAGGCAATGAGAATCAGAGGTAGAAGAAAGAGAGATTGAAAAGCAAGCTGGATACTTGGATACCAAAATGATGCCTGCTGATAGCCTTTGTCAACTTCCCGGAATTGATTATCATCTTTAAGAAAGGCTATAAAACTAATGCTTTCAGGTTTGGCAAGCAGTTCATTTTTAAGAGTAGAAATTTCTTGTTTAAGGGTAGAAATTTGGCGATTATTTTGTTCTAATGTCTGTTTAGCTTTTTCAGCACTTACTTGATTAATTGATTGTGCACGACCCTGCCCTGCAATTTTTTCTAAGAGCGTTGAGTCATATTGAGTTTTAATAGTGCTATTGGATTGTTGCAGTGGACTAATTTTTGCTTGTTTCTGATCAATAATTTTGATGATTTGCTGCTTTTCAGGATTGTTAATTTTATCTTTGTAGTCAGCATATTGCAAACACGTTTTAGAAACCTTACCCAGATGTCCTGCTTCGGCTTGTTGATAGTTTTGCTGAAAACTGAGTTGATTATTCTGGTTATATGGCAATGAAAGTTTAACAATTTCATAGTCTTTATCTAGAGTGGTTTTTGTCCGGTAATTTTGCCACTCTGAATAACATGGATAAGCCTGAGTCGGGTTGATATGCCATCTGCTAATATCATCGAGTCCGGTAAAAACATTAATCAAGATAAAAATATCAATTAAAATAATGACAATCAAACTGACTTTATTCAGTGGTTCGTTGTTGATTGTCCTTGAGTTACTAAAAAATTGGTTCAAAATTCGGCGGATTCTAGCAAACATATTGTATTTTGATTGAAGAAGAATTCAGGAGCGGAGCCGGAGACGTTTCCGTTGCTCCCGTCAGAATCAACACGACTCTACAAGAATTTGATTTAATGCGAGTATGCAATTTAGATGTTTTCAGTTTAACTACGAAAACATCCAAAAAATCACTGATGTTATAAAAGTAAATTTTTTACAAAATACAAGATGATAACTACTTAATTTCCAGAAGTATGGGATTGATTGTGGTGGTTCTGATCATCAGCTTATCACTTGCCTTAATCAAACTGTGGTCATCTCAACCACGGGGCAAGGGTTCTAAGCCATATTTCAGTGACCCGAAAAACAGAAAACTGCAAAAACGTTTACTTATCTTACTTAACGGTGATGCAACAACAGCCGAACGATTACTCAAACAGCAGCGTCAGAGGCACGCGGGTCAATCGGATGCATGGTATTTGGAGAAAGTGATTTATGATTTGGAACGCGATCGCCGTTACTAAAACTTAATCATCCAAGGGCGATCTTTGAATACGTTGTAGGGACGCACATCCGTGCGCCCCTAGTAAAAACTATTTAGCAGCGAAGTAGGCTTCTAATGCCTCAGAACCACCAATTAATTTACCATCGATAAATACTTGGGGAACTGTTGTCGCACCTGTAACTGCTCGTAACGAACGTGTGGTGATATCCTTACCCAAGGTAATCTCTTCGTAGTTGATACCATGTTCCTTGAGCATCGCCTTAGCACGGGCACAGAAGGGACAACCAACTTTCGTAAACAGAGAAACTAATTCCGGCTTCACTGCTTGGGGGTTGATATATCTGAGCATTGTCTCAGCATCGGACACCTTAAAGGGATCTCCTGGCTCGTCTGGCTCAATAAACATTTGGTTAATTACACCATCTCTTACCAGCATGGAGTAACGCCACGATCGCTTCCCGAACCCTAAGTCTGATTTATCTACCAGCATACCCATGCCTTCAGTAAATTCACCATTACCATCGGGAATTAGTTTGATATTTTCTGCTTCTTGAACTTTTGCCCATTCGTTCATCACAAAGGGATCATTGACAGAAATACAGATAATGTCATCGACACCATTTTCTTTGAGAACCCCAGCTAATTCGTTATAACCAGGGAGATGAGTTGATGAACAAGTCGGTGTATAAGCACCTGGTAAGGAGAAGACAACCACTGTTTTATTAGCAAACAATTGATCGGTTGTCACATCCACCCACTCGTTCTCCAGGCGAGTATGAAAAGTGACATTGGGAATTCTTTGTCCTCGGCGATTGGGGAACATAATTTTGCTTGCCTTTAGTAATCAATTCCAGTCATAACCTATCATGGCAAGACTGGCATGATGTAACTATCAATCAGCTAAAAAACTTCATTAATAAATGGAGCGATCGCTGCGACAAATTCAGCAGTTGATTCATAGGGTAAAACATTGCGCCCATTTATTTTTATACCTCGACCTTGAGGCAAACAGGCGAGATAGTGGGACAAGCGTTCGTCTGGCGTTTCTTGTTTACCTTTTTGACTAATACTCGATGCACTCTCCCCCATAACCGCTAATGTTGGTTGCCCAATAGAGGCGATAGAACTAGTATAATCCTGTCGCCAAAACCCTGCTAGAAAAGAAAACACTGCATGACGACTAGCGGGATTTTCAGCACCTGCAAGCAATGTATTCAACCACTCTGCATCCACAGCATTCTCAGAAGCAAAAAGTTGACGAGTCGAAAAAGAATGTAAAAACTTTCGGGTGCGTGCATAGCGATAAAAAGCACTCCCAAAAGGCGAATCTAACAGATTCCAAGCAAATTTTTGCCGCCATTCTGGTGATTTATTTGTCATCAAAGCCCACGTTGGAGGCCCAGAGAGGACAAGTCTGGCAATTAAGTTTGATTGCTTTTGGACTAATGCGATTGCAACTGGTAATAAAGCCCCTTGTACTACTACAATGACAGGTTTTTGCACTACTGTTTGTAAAAAGTACTGCAACTGTTCTGCCCAATCACTAGGAGTGTAAGCTATATGAGGCATATCACTTTCGCCACATCCTAGTAAATCAGGGTTGTAAATTGAATTACGCTGACCTGTATTATACCATTCGCGACAAAATCGCTGCCAAAATTGCCGCGACAATCCGACGCCAATAGGATGAATTAACAGTAAGGGAATGCCTTCAGGTGTTGTGTTAGTTGGTTGATGAACTTCGTAGGCGCAACGATAATTCCGCCAACTGTAAAACTGGCTAGGAGGTGCTGTCAAATTGTTTGTGTTAGTTACAGCAGATGGTTGCATAATTCCTAGTTTTTAATACTTGCTAAAAAATCATGTGTGGATGAATTAACTGGTATCCAGCTTCTTTAAGCTTTTCATTCGATACCCAAGCATTATATGGGCGGGTACTCTTAATAGAAGTATCCCATATAACTTTGGGTAAATTATGTTTTTCAAATAGGCTATCTAGCAAGTCTCGACTGGTGAGATGTGCATCATCTACCAGATTATAAATCCCTTGCAAACGACGGTGACGCGCAAATTCTATCGCACCAACAATATCATCTAGGTGAATCCAATTTGTGATATCCTCGCCGCCAGGACGGGTTGTACCAGAATATCTGCTAAATATTTTCAACAGTTCTCTATCAGGGCCATAAATTCCTCCTAAGCGAAAGATACAAACGCGGAGATTTTCGCTAGATGCTGATAGCAGCACATCCTCTGTTTTTCGGAGAATTTGTGCATTAAAATTAGCAGGTGCAAGCGGTGTTTCTTCATCTACCCATACACCATTTCTGTCACCATATACGGCATAACTACCTGTATATATTAATTGTTTTACACCCGGCATCTGCTGTAAGGATGAAACTAAAGTTTGAGCAGTTTGTAAATAAGTTTCTTCATAAACTTCGGCAGCTTTTGCACCAACACTCAAAACGACAACATCTTGATTGTGCAAAACTGATTTTAGACTATCTAAATCATTACCACGGGTAACTACAACTCTTTCGGATACTGATTTTAGTGCAGGGACACGCTCAGAGGAAGTTGTGGTTACACTGACAACAAATTTCTCGTTTTCCTGCCAATATTGAGCAAGTTTATAACCAACATAACCACAACCAATGATTGCAACGTTCATGACAAATTAGACACAAATAAATTAAATTACTCATTGAGACAATATTCTCAATTAAGGGATTGGGCGTAAATAAATTTAACACTCCAGAGCTAATAGTCAATAGTCAATAGGATAGAATTTTTTACTTAATGACTAATGACTATTTAGCTAATTCTTTCTCAATTATGGCAATAATTTCTGGTGAATTTGGCTGGACACTACTATTAAATCTAGTTATCACTTCACCTTGTTTATTAACTAAAAATTTTTCAAAGTTCCAAGCAACAGTTCCCGTTGGCTCAACGGCTTTGGTAAGTCTCTCATAAAGTGGATGCTGCTGTGAGCCTTTGGCATGAACTTTATCGAATAGTTCAAAGCTAACACTATATTTACTCGTGCAGAATTGCACAATCTCTTCATTGCTTCCTGGTTCCTGCGCTCCAAAATCGTTACAGGGGAATCCCAAAATACGTAACCCTGCTTCCTTATACTTCTGGTTCAATTTTTCTAACCCCTCGTATTGAGAAGTATAACCGCAGTAGGAAGCCACATTTACAATTAAGAGTACCTTCCCTGTATACTCGTTTAATTGCTTATCCTCGCCGTTGATCGTCTTAACTGCGATGTCCGAAATTGTCTTACTCATCTTGAATCTGATTTATAGGGAATATTGCCAAGTCTCCCATATTACAGGTACTGTAAACCCTCTTTTTTTAAGGAAATTAGGTTTTTTAGCCTTATTTCTTCCTACGATTCTATTTAATTCAGGCTATAAGCTTGTATGGGAGTTTCGATAGATGTTTCTGTCACTGATTGGTGCTTAATGAGGAAGGCGATGTCTAACAACAAGCCAGAAGGTGGAGAGTCTTTTGGTCAACTAGTAGTCTGTCAAGTCAACAATGCTTAGTAAACCAACTTTTAGAATCTTTCTCTCTGTGTTCTCCGTGCCTCTGCGGTAGCCTGCGGCAAGCCCTCCGGGTGACGCTGGTTCCGACGCTGCGCTATCGCTCTAAGCGTTCGCGTAGCGTAGCTATGCCGAAGGCGTATAAGATTAGATAGTGGATGCTGCGGGCAATTTATCCGTTATTTCACCCAATGGTAGCTTCTGGATTACACCCAGTGGTCGCTTTAAAGAAGAATTACTGATTTTCAATGTAGCTTTTAAAGTAACAAATAATTAACTTTTTGTATAAAAAATTAATTATATTCATAATTTTCCTATCCTGAAATCGGAAAAGACTTACCTATAAAGGATGCTGTATTTGTTGCATCAGGAGCTATTTGCTATAACAAAACCAAAAAAGTATCCTGCAATACAGTTTTTTTGTTTTAGTAAATAGACAATCAGTCAAATTTATCCGTCTAGGCATAAATTTACCAAGGGTGAAATAAGAAGTACTCTCATGATTTCTGTAAAGCTCCCACTATTCAGTCTTTATCTGAAACTACAACTAAACTGCAAATTTCCATTCATACTACCTGGGTAGTAATCACTGGTTTTTTAGTATTCTTCATGCAAATTGGCTTTGCCATATTATAAGCAGGTTTGATCTGCCAAAGAGGTGTAGTTAATGCCTTACTATAAAACTTAATTTACGTCGCTTTAACCATCTTAGTATGGGGAAAAATCGGCTGTAACTGTGTTGTACCTTTTTTTATAGACATAATATTGACAATTTCTGGCAATTTCCTGAACACAACCTGTTTTTGAAAAATTAAAGATTAAGTGAAGAAGACTTGACTGTTTCAGAAACTACACCATAATTACTTAAGAATATCTAGAATAAATATTTACACATGTGCCAAGAGTTTCCTAAACTCCTACTAAGGTGATTTAGTTTTCTGGTTTTGAAACAAGTGGTCTAAAGGAAAAATATCAAAAACCTCTGGATTGAACTTCGGACGGTAGTTTTTTATGCTTAACCTGTTTCTTCCCTTTTTGAAAGATAGTTGTGAGGATGATGTTCAAATTCATGTACAAACAAAAATCGAAAGCTAAAAATAGGCGTCTGTCTGCAAGAAATTACGCTGTAAATTCACAGCCCAACTCAAAAATCAAGCTATTTAATCTAGCAATTAAGCGACTCTCTCCTAGCTGGCAAGCCTGCTTACCTTTAGCTTGTCTAATTGTGTTGGGTTGGGGTTATGCCGCAGTTGCCCAAACTCCAGCCGCAGCGCCAACCACAGCAGAACTCAAAGTTGCTCTTGATACGCTGTGGGTTGCGATCGCTGCCTTTTTAGTGTTCTTCATGAACGCTGGTTTTTGTATGTTAGAAACCGGCTTCTGCCGCCAGAAAAACGCTGTAAACGTTCTTTCCAAAAACTTGATTGTATTTGCTCTCTCCAGCGTTGCCTTTTGGGTGATCGGGTTTGCCTTAATGTTCGGTGATGGCAACGACTTCATTGGATTGAATGGGTTTTTCTTAGGAGGCGCAGATAACAGTCCAACCACTGGAGACAGCTATAAAGGTATCTTCGGTGCTATTAGTTGGGCTGGTGTACCTTTAGCTGCCAAGTTTTTATTCCAGTTAGTGTTTGCTGGGACAGCAGCAACAATCGTTTCTGGTGCAGTAGCCGAACGGATTAAGTTTGTTAGCTTCCTAATTTTTAGCCTCTTACTTGTAGGTATTCTCTACCCCATTACCGGACACTGGATTTGGGGAACTGGTTGGCTAGCAGACAGAGGCTTTTGGGATTTTGCCGGTTCTACGGTGGTTCACTCCGTAGGTGGCTGGGCAGCTTTGATGGGAGCAGCATTTCTTGGCCCCCGCCTTGGTAGATATCAAGATAAGCAAGTTGTGGCTATGCCTGGTCACAACATGAGTATTGCCACTTTGGGCTGTCTGATTCTGTGGTTGGGATGGTTTGGTTTCAACCCCGGTTCTGTAATGGCTGCCGATCCTAGTGCGATCAGTCATATTGCTGTAACCACTAACATGGCTGGTGCTGCCGGTGGAATTTCCGCTACAATTACAGCTTGGTTGTACTTAGGTAAACCAGACCTGTCAATGATTATCAATGGTATTTTGGCTGGCTTGGTTGGGATTACAGCGTCTTGTGCTTACGTAGGTATTCCTGCTTCTTTAGTCATTGGGTTGATTGCTGGAGTACTGGTAGTTTTCTCTGTAACATTCTTTGACAAACTTGGCATTGATGACCCAGTGGGAGCTACCTCAGTTCACCTAGTTTGTGGCATCTGGGGAACTCTAGCAGTGGGTTTGTGGGCTGTTGGCCCTGGTGTTTATTCTTGGTATGGCGATACACTTGGCCCAGCAAAAGGTTTATTTGCAGGTGGTGGCTTTGGACAGTTCGGTGTTCAGTTGCTGGGTGTTGTCTCAGTAGGCGGCTTCACTGTCTTACTCAGTAGTATTTTTTGGCTAGCCCTGAAAGCTACTTTAGGTATCAGAGTATCCAAAGAAGAGGAACTAGAAGGTTTGGATATCGGTGAACACGGTATGGAAGCCTACAGTGGATTTCTCAAAGAAGGTGATGCAACTGGATTTTCTGGAGAAGAAAGCTCAATTGGCAGATACTAAGGTAAATATTTCTTTGGTTTACTCTCTGGCATATTCCTAATATGAGCTACCAACACACCATTAGTAGATTGAACTGATTCCGCAAAATTCTCTTATCCAAGCGGGGAAAAGTAGGAGGTATAAAACCCCCTACTTTTTCAAATTTTTACCTGATTGGTGCTTTATTATTTTAGCGATCGCAACTAAAAATACTAATACCATTTAACGAAATAGCTTACTTCTATCCGACTTACTTAGACAAAACTAGAGACGAAATATACCAGAATGCTTGCGAGTATTGACTTAATAATGCCACCATGAGTCTGCCTGATCTGAATCAAAGTTAAAAGTTAATTTCAGCAGAACTTATTTTACCTTGTGAAAATTTTATGGTTAGAGGATTGAGAGTTAGTATGCTGCTATTGGCAGTTCTGGGAAATCTGGCGTGGTCATTTAGTGCCAAGGCAAATTTTAACGGCAAACTCACCGTAGAAATTGATGGCTTGAAGAATAAACAAGGACAAGTCTGTGCCAGTGTATTTGCTAGCAGTGAAGGATTTCCTAGCGATCGCGGCTTACAAAAGCAGTGTACCAAGATTACTGGCACTCCCTTACCCATTATCTTTGAGAACTTGAAAGCAGGTAGTTACGCCATTGCTGTCTTCCACGATCAAAATAACGATGGCACTCTCAATAGCAATGTTTTTGGTATACCAAGCGAAGGCTTTGGGTTTTCCAGCAACCCAGAAATTCGCACAAGAGCGGCTAAATTTAGCGAAGCAGCATTTTTGGTGGCAGGCCCGGACACTAATATCCAAATCCAATTGAAATATTTGTAAGTTTATTCTGGTGAATCGTCGTGTGAATCTTCTGGTAGACTTTGTTCTTCCGGCAAACCACGCATTCGATTCATCTGAGTTAAAGCATATCGTGCTGTTGCTTGCACCTCGGCATCTGGGTCTTCCAGTGCATGGCGCAACATCTGACTCATTTGACCCATCATGTCATAAACCCGCGTCAGGTCACGAATCGCATTTTGCCGCACTTGTGGACTTTCATCTTGCAGTGAAATTGCTAAAGCACGATTCATCGGTTTGAGTGTGCGGGTACCAATTTCTGCCAAAGCTGCCAAAATTAAGCTAGTTTCTTGAGAATCGGCATCAATCATCAGGTCAACCAGATGCTGAATTGCCCGCGAATCTCCCTGCTGGCCCAAATCCCAAATCGCCTTGCGCCGCTTCGTTGGGTTAGAATTGCGTAAGTCTTGAATTAATTCGTCAACAATATTGAGTTTAACTAGCCGGGAAGTTTTTTCTGGTAGCAGCAATTGTGTGGTGATTGGTGGAGTAACTGTTTGTGGACTAGTTACAGTCTCTGATAAGGGTGATGTCATGGGGTTTTTGTTAGCTTCACTCAAACTTTTAGTCTCTGATATTTCGGATTGCACTTGTTTTACCTGACGAAACCACTTCAGCAGATAAATAAGTGCGCCAATACTTCCTAGAACTCCAATAGCCAATATTAACCACCAGACAAAACCTTTCTCGGTTGGTTCGGGTGTTGTAGTTGGTTTGGAAGTTGCAGCAGAAGAGGCGACAATTGGAGAGACAACAATTGGAGAGGCAACAATTGGAGAGGCAACCAAAGCTGCTTCCAGTCTCCCCTTAGTCGCCAGGCCAGCAAGGCCATCTACTTTTAAACCCTTTGCTTTCTGGAATTTAGCTACAGCGATTTCCGTACTGGCGTTGTACTCTCCATCTACCACGCCACTGTAGTATCCCAACTGCTTTAATTGGGTTTGTAATCTCTGCACATCTGATTTTCGACTACCATATCTCAAAACAGCGAGACTAGGATCGACTGTCGAACTAGCTTGTGCAAGTTCTAAAATTTTAGGTGCTAGGTTAGGTGTTGCTGTGCTTGCACGATTTGGGTAAAAACCCACGCAAGAAAAACAGGTAAATATCAAAATTGAGGAACGGCATAGCCTCATATTGCAAGTTTCAGCCTGAAGGTGCTTTTAAAGTATTCTTCTTCGATACCACAATACCTTCAAGATTACCAAATGTTAACTGTCATTTTTTTATTGAGTATTGGGCATTGGGCATTGGGCATTAGCCCGGATTTCTCACAAAGGTTTAAACGAGTAGCCCAAAACGCTTATGCCATTTAGACTTGAGATAAAATACCCCGTTCACATACTGCTGTGATTCATGCAGTGTCTAAAACGCTCAAAATCTAAGCCTGATAAAGGTTTGGTCATAGCGATTGCACCGCTTGTGAGAAATGCGGGATTAGCTATTCTCCCTCATCTCCCTACTGAATTAGGAATTACCAGTTAGGGTAAAATTTCTCGTTCACATTCTCTCACTCCTAAAGTTATAGGGTTTAATTTTTTAGCAGATGCTTCTAAAACTGGTTGCTGTATATTAGCTATCTCGCCCACAGTAAGTGTGTCGTTTTGCGCTGCTAAAGTATCACGTTGGTTAATGAGATAGATACTGATTAAAGTTAGGAAAACACCGGCCCACTGCAACGGACTGAGGACTTCTGAGAGGAAGAGATTGCCGAATAGTAGTGCAAATACGGGTGTGAGGAAGGTGAGGGAACTAAGACTGGTGAGACTGCCACTAGAGGCAAAGTAGAAGAATAACCCGTAGGCGATCGCACTGCCAAATACGGTAGCATAACCCAAAGCCACTAAATCAGATGCTCCTAGATTCTCCCACTGCTGGGATTCGACAACTGATGAAACTCCCCATAGTGGCAATCCACCGAAAATCATGTGCCATCCCGTAGCGGTTACTGGGTCGGCATGTCGGCACACAAACCGAATCAACACTGTTCCCACTGCCATTGATAGCGCTGCTAACAGCATCAACCACTCGCCACTAGCAAACAAATCTTGCCAATTGCCAATTGTGATATTTGCGCCTGAGTCGAGAAAATGTAAAATCAACTCATCAGGTAAGCCAATTAAACTAATGCCTGTGACTCCCAAGCCTAGCCCCAACCATCCCCAAAAACCAATGTGTTCTTGGAATAGCCACAACGACAGCAAGGCAACAGCCAAGGGTTGCGAGTCAATCATCACAGACCCTAACCCCGCACTGGTTCTAACTAATCCCTCTGCCAAAAAGCCCTGAAACAGCGTCCCATCTACGAGGGCAAATAAGGCAATCCACAGCCATGCAGCCCAACCCTTCGGCTGGAGTTTACCCATAAATGCTGCTGCAATCAGAATTAACATCCCTGCTGGTATCAGACGCACACCTGCCATGAATAGCGGTGTGGTATGGGGTATTACTCCTTTCATGGCTACCATTGCCGTCCCCCATAGGAAAAAGGGGGCAATTAAAACGAGAGGGGCGAAGGGAAATTTAGATGCACTTAGTTTCAGTTGCATGGGTTTGGTGATGCCTTTGTTTAACAAGCGCAAAAATTGCTTTACCCAATTTTACCGAAATTATGTAGTTTTGCGTAGACATCGCCTCTGGCGGGTACTTTACGCCATCGCGTAGCGGTTCATCAATGAAACAACTTTTATTACCTCAACAAATGCACTTAGGACTTACGCATTGACAGACAAGCTCTATGCTGAAGCTTGAGTAATCTCCAATGCATAAAACTGAGCAATTTCATCTGTTTAATTAAAATTTTATATAAGGATATCTAAGTTTTCCCGGCTTAGATATCCATTAGCAACATAACCTAGAGTAAATAGACTATTAACTATACATCTAATTATAATTCTAATTTTTGTTTTTAAACTCTTTCTTTAGGTAGTTTTTAAATTCATCCTTAATTATGATGAAACCTATATAAATTAACTTAAGTTTTGAAAGCAAATGCGTAAAAGACAAATGATTTTTAGTGACGCATATATGTGCGTTTATATATTCAGCAGGTGCGTTAAAGCAGCGTAACGCACCCTACTTACTAAGACAATTTAGCAACGCTAGACTTTTCTAAAGTCGCTACTAATTTCACTCCAAATTCTTCCTCAAATACTCCTTTTTTATAATCTAAGCTCCAAAGTTCTAAAGCACAATCATCATCAAGTTGAGACGGAAAAATTAGCAAGTTGACCTGCTCAAATTGTGGATAATACTCACATTGGACTTGAGCGATCGCACCAATTTGTCGTCTATCTAATGCCACTGCTAATCTTAAAATTGCACTCAATTGACTGACCATTTGACACTGGTGTTTAGTCAGCAAACCCTGGTAAATTTCATGTTTTTTCTTGGGCGGCGATTTGCGATGATAACGCGCTAAATTGGCAATGATTTCAATCTCGGTTTCTGTATAACCGAGTAATTCCCCATTGCGAATTAGATAGTAAGAGTGCTTGTGGTGAGACGAATGACTGACATAATGACCGCAATTGTGTAATATTGCAGCTGCCCACAGCAGTTGTCGCTCGTCGGCTCCCCAGTGGTGTAAAGTACCTTGAGTTTGGTCAAATAAACTCTGGGCAAATGCTGCCACGCGATCGCTATGCTCTAAATTAACGTGGTACTTATTAGCGAGTTTTAGAACATTCCTTTCCCGAACTGAACTTTGGTAACGCAGCTTATCTTCAATTAAACCGTGGGCTAACATCCAGTCTACGATTACGCCTTCCCTCAGAGAACGTTCGCAAACCGTTACCGATTCACTACCCAAGAGGGTCATCGCTTCCTGTAATATTATCGCCCCAGCCAGTATAACTTCAGACCGCTTGTCTGGCATACCGGAAATGGCAGCCTTTTCTGAATTACTCAGTTTCCGTAAGCGATTTACCAACTCTTGCAAGTCTTTAAGACTGAACTGGTAGCCATTGAGAGTGGAAGGAATAACACCCGAATTTTCCCGTGCATGAATCATCGCCAGGGTTTCAATTGTGCCAGATGTACCCACCAAACGGGGAGATTCCCCAAACTGGAAATTTGCTAATACCTCATCCACGGAACGTTCTAACATCCCGCGTGCATAAGATTGCAGGTATTGAAACTCAGTGTTGCTGATGGGGTCAGTGGTAATTAACTCGCTAGTGAGTCGCACTGCACCGACTTTGGTACTAGTGAGAGTACGCGGTTCGTTACTATCACCCAAAATTAATTCTGTGGAACCACCGCCAATATCAATAATGGTATGGGGCTGGTTGTGAAATTCCATCCCCGACAGCACGCCAAGGTAGATTCGTCGCGCTTCTTCTTGACCAGAAATCAAGTCAACGCTTAAACCCAACTCCGTTTCTACTCTCTGCAAAAAATCTTTCCCATTGGGGGCTTCCCGGACGGCACTAGTTGCCACAGCAATGATTGTTTCAGCATTGATAGTTTTGGCGACTTCTTGGAAGCGTCCTAAAGCAGCGATCGCCTTTTCAATTATCTCTGGCTTAAGTTCCCCAGTCTTAAGATTGCGATCGCCTAATCTTACAGTTTCTTTTTCTCTGGCAATAATGCTGAAAGCTGGTAGTGTGGGATCAATCTTGACTACTACCATGTGTAGAGAATTTGTTCCCAAGTCAATAGCAGCAATAATCCGATGTTGCTTAGGTGGTTGAGTTGAAACACTCTCCCAGCTAGCCGAAACTAAATTCTGCATCTACTTTTCTCTCTTTATAAGAAATGATGGCAAACGGTGGTATGTCGGGGTAGCTGGCACTGATGTTTGTTGCAACACACTAACTCAAACTGAGTCCTCAACACTTTTCATCTTTGGTCGAGGGTAACTGAGCTAAGTATATTGACCCTACTGTTTATAACCGTAGTGACTATTTAAGGATATTTAAAGTTGCCACTTTTAGGTTATGTTTTTACAAATATCAAATAACGTTATTCTATAGATGTAAAGATGTGTGAATTCATCTATCTAAAGTTATTTGTTGATTTATATGTTAAGGACGCCAGAACGCCCCCAGTCACCAGTTTGGCTTATAATTATCCGGCTTTTACGCTGGCATAAACCAGAAGGACGGTTAATTTTAATGATTCCTGCCCTTTGGGCTGTGTTTTTGGCAGCTTCTGGGAAACCGCCTTTACCTCTGGTTGGTGTGATTATATTAGGTACTCTGGCTACGAGTGCCGCCGGATGTGTAGTCAATGATTTGTGGGATCGGGATATTGATCCAGAAGTGGAGAGAACACGCGATCGCCCCCTCGCTTCTCGCGCCCTGTCTGTGAAAGTTGGGATTGTAGTTGCGATCGTCTCGCTAGCATGTGCAGCTATTTTGGCTTTTTATCTTAACCCCCTGAGTTTCTGGTTATGCGTAGCAGCAGTGCCCGTAATTGTGCTTTATCCAGGCGCAAAGCGGGTGTTTCCTGTACCGCAACTGGTGCTTTCTATCGCTTGGGGTTTCGGGGTGTTGATTAGCTGGAGTGCAGTCACACAAACCATCTCCCAACCAACTTGGTTACTTTGGGGCGCGACTGTAATGTGGACATTGGGATTTGATACAGTTTACGCCATGAGCGACAAGGAAGACGATCGCCGCATTGGGATTAATTCTAGCGCCCTATTTTTCGGGAATTATGCCCCTGTAGCTATTGGAATTTTCTTTGCTGGCACAATCTTGTTATTGGCTTGGTTAGGTGTACTCATACATCTGCACTTAGCCTTCTGGATTAGCCTTGCAGTTGCTACTATCGCATGGGTTTGGCAGTCTCTGCGATTAAGACAGCGAGACTTACCTAATCCTGTTTATGGTGAGATGTTCCGGCAAAACGTCTGGATTGGTTTTATTTTACTTGCTGGGATGATTGCTGGCTCTTTTTAATAAGTAAAAAGAGAATTCCCATAATATAAAGTTATGGGATTTTACAGCAGATTGCAAGTTAGTGAAGTACAAAAATACCCCTCCCTAACCCTCCCCTTATAAAGGGGAGGGAACTAGATTTACTATATTGGGGAGGGAACTAGATTTACTGTTTCCCCCCTTAACAAGGGGGGATTAAGGGGGGTAATGCCATTTAGATGCAAAACGCTGTAAATTTGATCGTAGTCCTAAGTCAAAGCGATCGCGCATCTATAGGTGAGAAAAAATATTTATGAGTTTTTGTAGGGGTAAATTTTTTGATTGCTTTAATCCATTAATTGAATATGTGCGTACTTGGACAGCAATAAGTCTGCTATGTTTAGTTGTCACCTGGTCATTTCCTGCACAAGCTGCTAGCCGCATTGATCCGCAGTTGGAACAGCAAGTATTACAAATTATCCGCGAACATCCAGACGCAATTATCGAATCTGTTCAAACTTATCAACAGCAACAACAACAGAAAGTCAAGCAAGAACAGCAAGGATTTTTACAGGATTTAAAGACGAACCCTCAAACAGTGATTGGTGAGTCTCCCACCACAGGTTCAACTAAATCAAAAACTTTGCTAATAGAATTTTCAGATTTTCAATGTCCCTATTGTGATGAAGCGCATAAAATCTTGAAAGGATTCTTAGCAAAGTATCCAGATAAAATAAGATTAGTTTACAAGAATTTACCGTTGACTTCAATTCATGCTGAAGCATTGCCAGCTGCAACAGCAGCTTGGGCGGCACATCAGCAGGGCAAATTTTGGGAATATCATGATGCGCTATTTACTAATCAAAAACAACTGGGTCAGGCGTTATATTTAGATATTGCTAAAAAACTGAATCTGGATTTGGGTAAATTTAAACGGGATCTTACTCTTGCAAGTTCCGCAATTAAGAAAGATATCCAGCTAGCTGAAAAATTGGCTGTTTCTGGTACACCTTTCTTTGTAATTAATAGTCCAACTGTTTCAGGAGTGGTGCAGTTAGCAGATATCGAAAGTATATTGACTGGTGCTAAGTAAATTAGTGTGTATAAATTCAAGTTTGTAGCAGGGCTATTTCATTCTCATCTAGCCCGCCTCAGAATGAATTCTGAGTCTAATAGCGAAAGTCGTCTCAAGACGACTGAGAAGAAAAAGTTATAGTCCGTTTTAACGGACTTTAGCTATTAGCCCCGAACTTTAGTTCTGGGCGCTTTATGTTTAGAACGAAATAGCCCTGAGTTTGTAGTAAGGACTTTAGTCCTGATAAACCTTTCTATGAGTTTTAAAAGCCCTGGCGACTAGAAGTCGCGGCTACACAGACAAAACCCACCTCCGTGGGTTAAAAAACTTATTAGTCCACGGAGGAAGACGAGAGTTTGTGTAATAGCGAATTCTATGAGACTGTTTGCGAATTGATAGGGGGTCTAACCCCTCAGCCCTAATCCATCTTAATTTCTTCAATTTCAGTGCGTTTCAAAGCACTTCAGCTATTAGCCCGCAATTTATTGCAGGGCGGGAAAGCAACACCAAACCAAGGTTTTAGGGGTGAGGGGTCTAACCCATCATGAATTGAACAACAGTCTCATTCTATTCGCCCAATACTTTTTGACCCTCTAAATATTTCTTTTGTAATTCCTCTGGAATGGGAATAGGACGACTATTTTGTAAACTGACAAAAGCACCTTTTTGTGTAGCTACTGCTGCTAACTCATTGTTAGATAAAATTTCCGCTTGCACAGTCCATTTTAACCGTCCTAAATTACTCAGCCATAAACGTCCAATTACTTGATCAATAATCTTTATCGGACGTTTATATTCAATTTCAGTTCCAGCTAGAACAGGTGCATATCCTTGTTCAATCTGTTGATTGAGTTGCCAATGTTCATCTAAAAACTTTAAACGTAAATCCTCTAGCCATCTGACATACACAATATTGCTCACGATTCCCATAAAATCAATGTCGTATGTTTTTACAGGAATTTCTAATACTACTTCTAATGGTCTGTGCAAATTGTTATTTACTAGCATTATCTCTCTTGATGTTTTTTAAACCGATCGGTCTGTAAACTTCTAAAAAATTTTACTCCTTTGAAGCACGGGTAATTACAGGGTATTGCAGGTAAATTTTGTCTGCTAAACCATATACCTTAATTTGTGCCATACATTTTAAGGTGAGTTTCCAAATATTGATTCAGGTGATTAATTACCCTATGCATGTGAATTGAATCTCCATAAAGCTTGCTCATCATTACTGCTCCTTCTAGTGTTGCAATTATGATAGTAGCGATTTCATCAGCACTCACTTCAGGGCGAATTTCACCCTTTTCAATTCCGGTTTCAATAATTCGACGAATCAGATGCAGCCAAGAATTCATCGCCTGTTGGGTGCGTTCCCGCAAAGCCGGATGAGCATCATCACTCTCCACAGCAGTATTCAGCAGTGGACACCCTCCCTTGATAGGTGGATTTTCTGCAAAGCTACTAAATACGCCAATGATTGCTTGCAGGCGTTCTACTGCGTGGCGTTTACTTCGTAAGGCAAATCTAGTATGCTGCTTGATGCGAGCGATCGCAAAGTCAAAAGCCTGTAGCGCGAGATCATCTTTGCTTTGAAAGTGATTGTAAATTCCTCCTTTCTGCAATCCAGTCACACGCATGATGTCTGACATCGATGAGCCTGCATATCCCTTTTGGTTAAACCTTTATAGGTTTGGGGGTGCAAAATGCTCAAAATAAAAGACAATACGGGATTAGTAGGTGTGGACTGGTTAAAATCACTGCTGACTGTCTGAACTGTTATAGTATCTTCTTCTCTGTATACTAAGTGGTGAATACCAATTGCTATTGGTAGTATTCCTAGCAATCCTATCCATTCTCGCTGTACAACCAATCCACCAAAAAATCCTGGTAAGCTAGCGATGATAATGACTGCAAAACCCAGATATTGACCGAGTAATATATGCCGCCGCCGAAAATTAACATCTACCTGTGAAAAAAATATTAACAATATAATGATGTCATCTATGTTAGTAGCTATGAAGGCAATTATCCCTTCACTGAAGGCTGTCCCGAACTTACTCATGCTGGATTTTTAGAACTTACGATTTATCACCATACCAAATTAACTAATTCGTAATTTGTAATTCGTAATTATTGGCGAAACACTCGCGCGTAATTGTCAACTTGGTGTTCTTGAATTAATTAGGGATTTAGACACCAACTAATTCAATTACGAATTATTTTAACCTTCTGGCACAATTAAGCTTTAAAATTGTCTATGTTTCTCTTAAAATATGAACGAGTTACTTACTGCAATTACTACAGGGGCAATTGCGTTCATTGCCACTAACATTGATGATATTGTCATTCTATTGTTGTTTTTTTCTCAAATAAATGCTAACTTTCGCCCCCGGCATATAGTTGCTGGTCAGTTTCTAGGTTTTACGGTTCTATTAATCCTTAGTCTTCCTGGTTTATTTGGTGGGTTAGTTTTATCAAAAAGCTGGATTGGATTACTTGGTTTACTACCAATGTCTATAGGTATTAGTAGCTTAGTGAATCGGGAAGAAGATTCATCACAACAATTTGTCGCTGTAACCGAAGAAACTGAAGCATCAACAATTACTAGTTTTTTTTCTCCCCAAGCTTATAGTGTGGCAGCCGTTACAATTGCCAATGGTAGCGATAATATTAGTGTCTACGTGCCTTTATTTGCTAGCAGTAACTTAGAGAGTTTTTTGGTAATTATTGGATTATTTTTTATATTGTTAGGAGTTTGGTGCTACGCTGCATACAAATTAACTAATAATAGAGTCATCGCTGATGTATTGACTCGCTATGTGAATAATCTTGTGCCTTTTATTCTTATAGGATTAGGTGCTTTTATTGTATTAAAAAGTGGAGCTTTGAGCTTAATAAAGCTAGCTGCTAGTTGTTTCTGTTTGATGATTTTGGTGAAAAATAATGAAATTGCCGATGAAATTGAAGAAAATTCTAGTAGATAAGCAAGCCAATTTTAGATTTTGATTGCCTACCTTTAACAAGGGGCTTAAGCCCCTTGTCTCACCAAGCCTGATTTTGTGCAGTTTCACAAAGAATTGGTATTACGCTGTGGCGTTAACACACCCTACGCGGTAATTGATTTTTTGTCAGTCCCTAAAATCTCAAATTGATATACAGAATCAAACTTTGCTCAACCACTCATTCTCCTCTGGGTCTTTGAACAGTGAGGTACTCAGGTAGCGTTCGCCGAAGCTGGGCTGGATCATGACGATTAAACGACCTGCGTTTTCTGGCCGTTGTGCCACTTGAATAGCTGCGTATAAAGCAGCACCAGTAGAAATGCCCGATAGCAATCCTTCTTCTTTTGCGAGGCGACGACTGTAAGCGATCGCCTCCTCATCTGCTACCTGAATCACTTCATCTACCAGTTCTGGACGGTAAATTGCTGGGACAAATCCCGCGCCGATACCCTGAATTTTGTGAGGCCCTGATTTACCGCCTGCTAATACTGGGCTGTTGCTTGGTTCAACTGCGATCGCTTGAAAACTTGGCTTCCGTTTTTTAATAACTTCTGCAACTCCCGTAATCGTCCCACCAGTACCCACTCCCGCCACGAGAATATCCACTTCTCCATCGGTATCATCCCAAATTTCTTCTGCGGTAGTTAGGGCGTGAACTTTCGGGTTGGCGGGGTTGCGGAACTGCTGCAACATATAAGCATTGGGCGTTTTAGCTACAATCTCCTCTGCATGAGCGATCGCTCCTCGCATCCCTTCTACCCCTGGCGTTAACTCTACTTGAGCGCCATAAGCTTTGAGCATGGATCGTCTTTCCTGGCTCATTGTGTCAGGCATCGTTAGAATGAGATGGTACCCCTTGGCGGCCGCTACCATCGCCAGCGCAATTCCTGTATTCCCAGAAGTTGGCTCTACTAAAACAGTTTTTCCAGGGTGAATCAAGCCTGCTTCCTCTGCCGCTTCCACCATACTCGCGCCAATCCGGTCTTTCACAGAAGATGCTGGGTTCATGCTTTCTAGCTTCACCACAATCTGAGCTACCGCTCCCGAAGCTTGGGGAATCTTGTTTAATCGAACTAAAGGAGTCCTTCCGATTAACTCTGTGATATCATTCGCTATCCGCATCTGCGTACTCCTTGCTGACTAAATATAATACATTGGGTTTTGCTGTGCGCGAGTTTCTCTTTCCTGGCACAAGTCTTGGAGTGTATAGCGAGCCAAAACTTCAATTGAGGCAGCGTTAGCTTGCTCCCAAACTTCATAAACCAGAGTCTTTTCTAGAGTCGGAGAGTCAGAGGTATCTTTCTCTTTCCGCTCGCCTTCTACCAAAGTGACAATTTCAAGTATTGTAATCTGCCAAGGTTCACGAGCTAAAACAAAACCTCCTTTAGAGCCGCGTTGACTCTGCACCACACCAGCACGCCGGAGGTTGGTCAAAATTTGTTCCAGATAGCGTTCAGGTATGGGTTGCTTGGCAGTGATCTCGCTCATGGTTAGAGGAAGTTTTTTCCCGTGGTGGCTTGCCAGTTCTAAGAGTGCCAGCAGCGCGTATTCCACTTTGGAAGACAGATCCAAGAGAGCGTAGTTTTGGCTATTCAAGACTGTACTCAATATACTACGGTTATTTGAGGGACTTATCGCAGTTAATGCGAAATTAATTTTTCTTAAAGTGTGGAATGTGATAGCATCCCACTTAACTACCCACAAAAACACTTTATCCCATCGACTTACCGTAGATTCTTATCCTAAACAATTCCTATAAATGACTTGATCTTTTTGTGGGAATTATCCTGAGTTTCTGTTTTCAGAGCCTCACCTACCAACGAAAACCTTAACAGAGTATGCTACTAACTGATTTGCGAACCATTTTTGAGCGTGACCCGGCAGCCCGGAACTGGCTAGAAGTATTGTTCTGTTACCCTGGACTCCAAGCGCTAGTGTTTCATCGATTGGCACACTGGCTGCATAAAATTGGAATTCCCTTCATACCTAGGTTTATCTCTCATATTAGTAGGTTTTTAACCGGAATTGAAATTCATCCTGGGGCATTAATTGGCCAGGGAGTGTTTATTGACCACGGTATGGGAGTTGTGATTGGCGAGACAGCGATCGTGGGCGATCACGCCCTGATTTATCAAGGTGTCACCCTTGGCGGGACTGGGAAAGAAAGTGGTAAACGCCATCCAACTTTAGGCTCTCATGTAGTTGTGGGAGCGGGTGCAAAGGTATTGGGAAATATTCAAATTGGCGATCGCGTCCGTATTGGAGCAGGTTCTGTGGTGCTGCGAGATGTCCCCAGTAACACTACTGTAGTCGGGATTCCAGGGCGCGTGACTCGTCAGAACAACTTATCTACCAATGTTCTGGATCATGATAAAGTACGCGACGTAGAAGCTGAAGTCATCCGTGCTTTATTTGAACGTGTCAAGGCTCTAGAGAAACAGTTCGAGGAATTGCAACAATCAAGTTTGTCCCCAACTGAGCTTGACGACGAACCAACCGACAACCCTAAGAGCAAAAATTCTGATGGGATAATTGAAGATTTTCTTGATGGTGCGGGAATTTAATTTTGGGCATGGGGCATGGGGCATGGGGCATGGGGCATTGGTTATTAATTATTCTCCTCTGCTCCCCCTGCTCCCTCATCTCCGCATTCCCCACTCCCCACTCCCTACTCCCCTCTTTAAAATATTTATAGCTTCTTAGAACCTGATATAAATATAATACTACGGTTAATTTATCGGAGAATAGTTTTATATAGTATGCTGTCTTTGTACACAAGCTTATCTAGCTCAACAAGTAATAATACTAAAGAAGTTTTTGCCCGTAGGTCATTTCTACCAGAGCATCAAAACGGACTTTGGAAGATTGAAACGGGTTTTGTCAGGACTTTTACCTATCTGGAAGATGGTACAACCGTCGCTCTGGGATTGTGGGGGCCTGGAGATGTGGTTGGTAAGGCTTTGTCAAAATTAGATCCTTACCAAATGGAATGCCTAACTAAAGTAGAGGCGACGGTCTTACCTCTAGAGGAATGGACTCAACTAACAGAAACTCTACTTACCCATATCCAACAAGCTCAAGAATTGATGGTTATTCGTAGCCATAAAAAAGTTGAAACTATGCTGCTTAGGCTGTTGGCATGGTTATCTAAAAAGTTTGGTTCGGAAGTTGAGAAGGGACGTTTAATAGATATGCGTCTGACTCACGAAGACCTGGCGGAAATGCTCGGTTCAACTCGTGTGACCATTACTCGTATTCTTGGACAGTTTGAGCAAGAGGGCCTGATTAATCGTCTTTCCTTGCATCGAATTGTGCTGCGAGAAGAAGAAATTTGGTACTACGAAATTTAGATTATTTCAGCATAACCAGCCATCACCGTCAGCATTCGGCTTACCCACAATTATCAGGTTCAGGGATTCTAGGTAATCCAGACCGCGAGAGATTTGTGGCTCTGTTCCCCGAAGTTCAATATCAAAGTATCCTTCTTTATCTGTATTTGGTTGTAGCATTGCCTTTGTAATATTAACTACCAAGCCGTAAGCAGAAATTAACTGCGAAATCACAGGCACTTGCAGATAGCATTTGGGAATATATATCCGCAGACGAATCTGAGTGATTTGGCTTTTTTTATCGACTGAAGAAACCAGTGATAATCTGGTTTGGGAATTGGTTTGATGGTTATTTAATGCTGCCATTGGGTAGTGACTATTTTATTAATTAGCGTAGGTGTAGCCCGCACTTCGGCAGGCTCAGTGACCATCGTAGACATCGCTATAAACGCTAGACAAATCCAGCCAAATTGGTAGTCCCAGTTTTTCTAAATAACTCAGGCTAGAGTAGAGTTGCTTTGTTCTCCCCCACAAATCCAAGTCAAACCAGCCGTCATCTTCCGTATTGGGTTGAAGTGTAGCACTGGTGATATTGACTGTTAGTCCATAACGAGAAACTAACTCAGAAATCACTGGTTCTTCGTAATAAGATTTTAAGACGCACAGTTGCAAGCGCAATCGACTGGTTTGGCCCAGAGAAATGCATTGCTGGAATTGTTCTTGCCATTTATTTGTCAGCCATGCAGAGTCTTTGGGACTCATGCTAGCTGGATGTGGGAAAGTTAAAGAGTGCTGGTTGGGTTGGATGTGGTTAGCGATCGCTAATTCCAGCAAATTCACTCCCAATCCTTGCAAGTAAGATAGGCTATTTGTCAGTTTTTGGGGATTTCCCGAAAGTTCCAAGTCAAACCAGCCGTCGCTATCACTGTCGGATGTCAAGGATGCAGCTTTGATATTGACGGTTAAACCATAACGAGAAACCAGCCGGGAAATTACAGGTTGCCTGTGATACTGCTGAGGCACGAGAATTCGACTGTGGACTGAAGCGGATTCAACAGATTTTGTGGGAGACATCAGATTAATTCCCAATAGCGATACTTAGGTTGGGCTGCGCCTACGCAATTTTTGGGTTCGGCAGAGAATCTTGCTGATACCGTGCCTCTAAAACTCAACTTTGCCTGGTTGAATGTCAGCCTCATAAAGATTTTCATCTTTTTAACTTTTGTTAAACTACATTAAATCGATACAGTTAATGTATTTAATTGTTATGTAAAGGGAGATACCACAAAGACCGCAAATAAACAATAAGTAAATTAACGTAATTTGGGATAAATTTATGTAAAGTACTTTTATGCCAAACTAATTGAGAATCTTTTACATCTGTCCGTTCGCTGATATCGTCATTACCTTAGAATCAGAAATGAACAAGTTCAAGCTACATTCAAAATTTCTAATTTAGATTTTTTTCCAAAAAATATCTTGTTCTATGATTCCTTGAGATACTATCGTGATGACATAGTTAAGCTCAATGAAGACTGCGATCAAGAAGATGTACAAGCAGATAAAAATAAATTTATCAAAGCTATAGCGGGTGTCGTAGAACGTAGGCGAAATATTTTATTAGATGAAATCAAGGCTATCAAAGAAAGCTCGGCGAAAATCAAAAACGGTAATGCTTTAACAGAATCAGAAATCAATGCAATTCAAAATGCCATTCAGAAGATCAAGAGTTTACGGGATTTGAGTAAAAGAGTGCCTGGTTTTGTTTATGAAGATTTTATTGATGAATATGTTAATAAATACTATCGCACGGTTTATCGAGCATGGAACACGAAACACGCTATCCATAGAAATTTTGGTTACTATGAGGCAAGAGATATGGTCAAACCAACCATCACCTACAGCATTGGCTCCCAAAATTGCTGCCGTGATATTTACAGTCAGCCCATAGTCAGACACCAGGCGAGAAATGACAGGTTCCTGGTGATAATCTTTGGGAATTCTTAGTCGAATCCGTTTGTTGGTAAGTGTATTGTCAGTAGCCATATCTGAATTGTTTCAATCTCTGATCGGGATTGGTATAGAACTACTCTTAACCCTAACGTAATTTACTGATAGGTACTAAGTAGATCGTACCATGTCCCATGATTTGCTTGTATCTTATTCAGGGCTATTTCGTTCTAGACATAAACCGCCCAGAACTAAAGTTCACAGGCTTTTAGCTAAAGTCCGTTAAAACGGACTATAATCTTTTCTCAGTCGTCTTTAGACGACTTTCGCTATTAGACTCAGAATTTATTCTGAGGCGGGCTAAATGAGAATGAAATAGCCCTGGAATGAAATAGCCCTGGTATCTTATTCAAAAGATAACTATAATCCCTTGATTTTTCTATTCAACATCTTTAATGCTGGTTTTGCGTTCCAGAATCTCCTTCAGCACTAAGGTTACTACTGCTAGCAACGCTAACAGTACAGCCGCAGAGAAGGCAGCTTCGGTTTCATATTGTTTGTAAGCGTCTTCTACAAACAGTGGTAGGCTCTGGGTTTGGCCTCCAATGTTGCCAGATACCACCGAAACCGCTCCGAATTCACCCATTGCTCTGGCATTGGTCAAAATTAAACCGTAGAGTAAGCCCCATCGGATACTAGGTAAGGTGACGCGCCAAAATATTTGCCAATCTTCCGCACCTAAAGTTCTAGCAGCTTCTTCTTGATCCTTACCAAACTCCTCTAAAACAGGAATCACTTCCCGCGCCACAAAGGGCATACTCACGAAGGCTGTAGCCAGCAACATACCTGGAAAGGCAAAGACAATCTTGATATCAAGTGCCTGGAGCCAAGGGCCAAACCATCCATTGCGTCCGTAAAGTAGCACAATCATCAATCCTGCGACTACGGGCGAGATGGAAAAGGGCAGGTCAATAATACTTAAAACTATGGCACGTCCGGGAAATTTATGACGAGCGATCGCCCAAGCTGCACATAAACCAAATACCGTATTTAAAGGTAGAGAAATCACAGCCAGCAATAGCGTCAGCCAAGCTGCATGGAGAAAAGCTGGCCGTGTCAGGTTGGATAGAAACGGCCCAACTCCTTTGCTGAAGGCTTGGACAAAAACGTTGATTGCCGGGATGTATTGAACTAGGGCTAAATAGGCGATCGCTATCCCAATTAAAAGTATTGGCACCCAACTCTTCTGCTCTTTAGGCTTGGCTGTATGTGTATCAGATGCAGATGAGTGAAAACTTGGCTTATCTACTGTCATATCGCCTTGCCCATGCTTGTAAGAAATTAATTGCCAATAGCAGTACCAAAGAAATTGATAGTAAAACTATCCCAATTACTGTTGCACCAGAATAGTCATACTGCTCTAATCGCTGGAAAATCAACACAGGTGCGATCAAATCTTGATAGGGCGTATTGGAAGAGATAATCACAGTCGAACCATATTCCCCAACTGCACGGGAGAAACCCAAGGCAACACCAGTTAAAATTGTCGGAAATAAAGGTGGCAAAATCACTTTCCAAAAGGTCTGCCATTGAGAAGCACCCAGACACCAAGAGGCTTCTTCAATTTCACGTTCCATTTCCTGAAGCACGGGTTGCACAGTTCTCACGATAAAAGGTAGTGAGATAAATATCATTGCTACCGCTACTCCCGTGCGGGTAAAAGATACCTTAATTCCCAGTGGTGCTAGTAAAGAACCTATCCAGCCATTATCGCTGTAAACTGTTGCCAGTGTTAGCCCTGCTACCGATGTTGGTAGTGCAAAGGGTAAATCTACTGTGGCATCAATCAAGCGTTTTAAGGGAAAGTCGTAGCGAACTAGAACCCAAGCAATCAAAGTTCCAAATACGCCATTGAGCAAGGCTGCAAATATTGCTGTAACAAAAGTGACATTATATGTTGCTAATGCCACATCACTGGTTGCGATCGCCCAAAATCTCGCCGGAGTTTCCGTACTTGCTTTCAGGAACATGGCAGCTATGGGGATAAATAACATCACCGTTAGGTATCCTATGGTGATTCGCCAAGTCCAAGGAACCCGCCCCAATTTCTTCCAGAACGGTGTTTTGCGTTCAACTTCCAGAGACGGAGATACAGTTGTCATAGTCAAAAATTCAAAATTTAAATTTCACAAGAAGTTTTGGTGCTGCTGATTGGGATATGAAAAATAATTTTGCGTAATTTCAAAATCTTTGTAGAGACGTTGCATTGCAACGTCTCTACATCCAAATTCATACCTCGATTCAGCAACACCGAAGTTTTTTGTTAGTGATTGGGCGTTTTTTCTACGTCACCCACCATTGACTAATGACTAATTACTTTTTCTTAGCTTGAATCTGGTCAAAAATAGCTCCATCTGCGAAGAATTTATTATTGATTCCATCCCAACCCCCGAAGTCTGCAACTGTACCCAAAGTTTTCACTTTGGGAAATTTGTCTGCAACTTCTTTACTTAGGCTCAAAGTATTATCTGCCGGTCGGAATCCCAATTTTGCAAACTCCTGTTGAGCCTCTGGAGTATATAAATATTTGACAAAACCTTCGGCAACTTCGCGCGTACCGTGCTTATCAACATTTTTATCTACCACTGCGATGGGATTATCGATAGATATATTGACATCAGGGATAATCGCAGTCAACTTTTCACCCTTTTGTTCTGCCAAGATAATCTCATTTTCATAGTTAATCAGGGCATCACCTTGACCTTGCTTGAAAAAAGCATCAGTAGCTTCACGGGCATCTTTGGTTAACAACGGCACATTTTTGTATACTTTGCTAACAAACTCAGTCGCTTTAGCATCATCTCCACCAGTTTTAATCACTGAATTCCAAAGAGCTAAGAAATTCCAGCGAGCAACTCCTGATGTTTTAGGATCGGCGGTAATTAGTTTTATCCCGTCTTTAGATAAATCTTCCCAAGTTTTGATGTTTTTAGGATTGCCTGGACGGGTGACTAATGCTGCTACTGATTTGGAGACAATACCATTGTTGGGAACTTCTTTTTCCCATCCTGGTTGAATTAATCCAGCCTTCTCAATCTTTGAGGTGTCTCCAGCTAGTGCCAAGTGAACAACATCTGCTTCCAAACCATCGATAACGGCGCGAGTTTGGGAACCAGATCCGCCATAGCTTTGCTTGAAGACGACAGTTTGGTTATGATCTTTCTTCCACTGTTCTACAAATTTAGGAATAATTGCTTCGTGAGCCGCTTTGGTGACAGCAAAGGAAACCAGAGTTAGTTCAACATTATCTTTGGTTGCAGCCACAGGAGTAGCATTAGGGGTTTCAGAGGAAGAATTACTCCCTGTTCCACCAGAGCAGGCGGCAAGCGCCACACTCAAAACAGTCCCTACTAAAAAGAGTGATACAAAGCCTTTGAGCGAATTTAGTCTGAACCGATACGTTCTATGTTCAGACATCGCTTGTAACCTTTTCAGTGGGCGTTGCCACAAACTCATTCTATTTCCTCCACTAAATCTACAAATAATTGATGGGAATACAGTTATATAGTGTTTATAATACTGGATGATTCCATATATCTAGTTGTAAACACCAAAAAACCTCACATTCTTTATCAAGAATATGGTGATTTTATCAGTTCTGTGAGAAATTACAATGCTTTTATTTTCAACTATCAAGTTGTCATCACAATGCGCTACCTAGTGGATCAAGCAAATTGCTAGAGAATAGCTAATTAGCGATCGCCTTCTGTCAACCCAGCGCAATAAAATCAAGATAAAAACCATGAAAATTGAAGAAGAATTCAGAAGTCAGAATTCAGGAGTCAGAATCAATACTTCTCTACGAGAGGCTGCGCCAACGACAGGCTCAGTACAAGTCAGTCGGGGATTCAGACTCGCTACCGCTACGCTATCCGCCACTCGCACAGAAAACATTGCTGAATTCTGACTCCTGACTCCTGAATTCTGTTTGATAAACTGGGAAAATAAACTAAGTTAGCTGCCTAAGTTAGCTGTACTTAAACTAGCTTGTCTTCATAATGGTTTCTACCTTTCCCAATCCCTCTTCTGTTGATCTATCTCGCATCCGACTTTCAATCCGCTCATTGCAACCGCAATTAGTAGAGTGGCGGCGGCGATTGCATCAACAACCAGAGTTAGGTTTTCAAGAAAAACTGACGGCTGAGTTTGTATCACAAAAGCTGCAAGAATGGGGAATTGACCACCAAACTGGCATTGCCCACACTGGCATTGTTGCCACCATTAAGGGTAATAAACTAGGTGGAGAGAAAGTTTTAGCGATTCGGGCGGATATGGATGCTTTACCAATCCAAGAACTCAACGAAGTGCCCTACAAATCGCAGCATGATGGGGTGATGCACGCTTGTGGGCATGATGGACATACAGCGATCGCATTAGGTACAGCGTACTATCTCCAACAGTATCGCCAAGACTTCTCCGGTACCGTAAAAATTATTTTTCAGCCAGCAGAAGAATCACCCGGTGGCGCAAAGCCGATGATTGAAGCTGGGGTACTGAAAAATCCTGATGTTGACGCGATTATTGGTTTGCATTTGTGGAATAATTTACCCTTGGGAACAGTCGGTGTGCGATCTGGGGCGTTGATGGCAGCTGTGGAGTGCTTTAACTGCACAATTTTGGGCAAAGGTGGACACGGCGCACTACCCCATCAAACTGTCGATTCAGTTGTAGTTGCTGCCCAAATCGTAAATGCCTTGCAAACCATTGTCGCCCGGAATGTTAATCCCATTGATTCAGCAGTGGTGACAGTGGGCGAACTTCATGCTGGAACCAAGCGGAATGTGATTGCTGATACAGCGAGAATGAGTGCTACTGTCAGGTATTTTAATCCAAGTTTAAAAGGCTTTTTCAATCAGCGCGTTGAGCAGATTATTGCTGGAATTTGCCAAAGCTATGGTGCAAGTTATAACTTAGAATACTGGTCACTTTATCCACCAGTAATTAATGATATTAAGATTGCGGAATTGGTGCGAACTGTAGCAGAAGAAGTGGTAGAAACGCCGTTGGGTATTGTGCCAGAATGCCAAACTATGGCTGCTGAGGATATGTCATTTTTCTTGCAAGAGGTTCCTGGTTGCTATTTCTTTTTAGGTTCTGCGAATCCCGCGAAAGACTTAGCATATCCCCATCATCATCCCCGGTTTGATTTTGACGAAACCGCCTTGGGGATGGGTGTGGAAATATTTGTGAGATGCGTGGAGAAGTTTTTAAATTAATTGAATGGGTGTAAATTAGCTGTTTTTAATAACTAGCACTTTGGGTTAATAAGAAACTAGTACCGCAAGGCGGAAGCCAAAAGTCAAAAGTATTATGGAATAGGCTCTTTAGGGCTTTTCAATGGTCTACTTATTTACACCGTGCTGTACTAGTAGCATCTCTAGCTTTTTACAATGCTTTGGTAATAATTTATTTGCTCTATCTTAAGTGTGGCTGAAGCATAATATCTTTTTGTTTGCTTTTACGGTAACGATAGCGATACATGATAAAGGCAGTAATTAAAAGAATGCTAGGACTAAGACCAACAAAAACGTAAAGAATGCGGCTGCTTAATCCCCAAAATATCCCATAGTGTAAATACTCAAAGGCAGAAAATACACTGTCTGCAAGTGGTAACTTAAGACTATTGACTACGCGCAATACCTCACCGCTATACTGATCTAAATACACTCTGCTTTCTCCGTAAAACATAATTTCATGATTTTGACGTTTGCGGATGTAAACTGAATCTTCTGGTTTGCTGGGAATGCTAACTGAAAATGTCGCTGCATTAGGAAAAACAGTCTGAGAAATTTGCAGTAATTGAGACAGCTTTAAAGGAGCTTGATTAGGAATCGGTTTGGAGGTTACTTCAGGTGGTTGAGAAGTAAAAGTAACTGCGTAAATTACAGGATATGACCAATCAGAGAAATTCCAGCAAAAACCTGTAAAAGCAGTCAAGGCAAGAAAGATTGCGGTAATAATTCCCGCTACCTTGTGAATATCAAAATTAACTCGTTTGAGATGTCCATCCCACTTGATTTTGAATCCAGCCATTAGCTTACGCCAACCAGGCCATAGTATTAATCCTGTGACACACAAGATGAGCAAAAATAGCCCACTAAGACCAATGATGATTTCTCCATTTCTACCTAGTAAAAGACCATAGTGGAGTCTAAGAACAATCCTTTCCAAGCTAGAATCAGATTCATTCCAACCCATTACCGCACCAGTGTAAGGATGAATGAATATCCGAGTTAGTTGATTAGTTGCATTAAAAAGACCCACTTCGTAAGGCAAATTAGAAGTAGCTGGTAACCTAATTCCGTCTAATTTGAGATCGGGACGATTAGCACTCGCAGACTTGGCTGTTTCTAACACAGCATCAATGGAAACTATTTGTTCCTGAGGCACTATTGGCCCAACTTGTTGGGCAATTAGAAACTGCCCAATTTCAGGCTTGAATACTAAAAAGCTACCTGTCAAACCAACAAAAGCTATTAGTAGCCCTACAGCTAAACCAATATAGCGATGGAGAATAAAGGCTATCTCACGGAATTTACGCGATCTCATGATAGATACTTTTTGGTGAATCTAAAAATTAGAATTTGATCGATACTGTTCCCAAAAGTGTAAACGGTGCGCCAGGAGCAAGTAAAAAGCCTGAAGAATCATAGTAACGGGTATCTAATAGGTTTTTGAAGTTGAGACCAATTTCATAATTGTCTCGCCGATAGAATATAGTGGCATCTGTTCTGATGAAGGAAGGAATTGTAATGGTATTTGGTAAAGTAGCTTCCCTGTCGCCTACAAAAAATAATCCCCCACCAAAGCCTAATCCCTGCAAATTACCCTTTTGAATCTGGTAGGTTGTCCACAAACTAGCACTATTTCTTGGTGCATTCACTAATCTGTTGCCTACTGGTAAGCTATTATCCTCACTCACATAGGCATCGTTATGAGAATAAGAAGCGATCACATTCCAACCAGGTAAAATCTCTCCACTTACTATCTAGTTCAATACCTCGACTCTTAACTTCTCCAGCAGCAATTGAAAATGGAGATCCAAGATTATTCAAGTCGCTGGTTGCTACGTTAGTTTTAGTAATCTCATAAGCTGCTAATGTCGCTGTCAGTTTACCATCTAAAAGCTCACCTTTAACTCCTACTTCGTATTGCGTAGCAGTTTCTGGTTCTAATAGCCGCCCGCCAACAGCTATGGCAAATTCATCCGGTTTAAAAGCACGAGTGTAACTAGTGTAAAGAGACAGATTTTTAGTTGGTTGATAAACTAAACCAATTCGTGGCGAAAATTTTTCATAGTAACGCTCTGTGATTTGAGCCTCTGCACCATTGATAATATCAGGCTGACTTTCGTTTTTGAAATTTACAAAATCCAATCTTCCACCCAGCAATATCTTGAAATTGGGTAGTAATGCCACTTGATCTTGAAAGTAAAGACCTACCCGATATGTATTCCTTTCATCTTCAAATCCTTCTTCAAAGGTAGTTGGAGTTACTGCACCATATACGGGATTCAAAATATCAAGGCTTGGTACGTTATAAGAAATTTGAAATGGATAGCCAAAAACACTTCTACCGAATTCAACACCCAATAGCAATTCATGTCCAATTGAACCAGTATTAAATTTTCCGATTAAGTCATTTTGCCAAGAATACTCTCTAGAGTAATCTCCTACTTTGTTGTATCTCCTGGCAACAGTCTGACCATCCGCATCAAAGGGATTTGTAAAATTAACTGGCTGAAAGTTGGAACGTGCTGTGTCAACAGTTTGCACAGAAACCGCGCTGCGGAATCGCCAATCTTGATTGAAGCGATGATCCAAGGCAACATTTACCCGATTGGCAAAGAGTTCATAGCGATCGGTTGGTTCACCAAAGTTGAAACTAATTGGCAAATCAAAGGATCTGGCTATCGGTGGTAAACCCCTGTCATAAGATTGGTTCAGGTTAACGTATTCATACTGCAAATCTAAATTTGTGCGATCGCCTAACTTGACGCTTAAGCTGGGAGCAAAAGTATAAAGCTCTTTAAAAGCAAAATCTCGGAATCCACCAGAGTTTTCGTAGGCAGCAATAAAGCGATATAAAGTACTGTTATCTGGCGTAAGTGGCCCAGAAATATCTATTTCTGGTCGATAGTAACTATAGCTACCCGCAGAAAAGGTTGCAGAGTAATAAGGTTGGTTAAGTGGCTGTTTGGTGATGTAATTAACAATACCCCCAGGCTCTAGTTGTCCATACAGTACTGAGGCCGGGCCTTTGAGAACTTCTATCCTTTCTATAGTCGAAGTGTCAGTAAATCCTGTGAAATTGTCTTGTCTAAAACCATTTCTGAGGTTGGCATTTGTATTAAATCCTCGAATGGTATAGCTATCAGTGCCAGCGTAATCTGTTTGTACTGTGACACCACTGACGTTACGTAACACGTCTGCAACCCTTTGTACTTTTTGATCCTCAATCACCTGTCGAGGAATTACCTGAATTGCTTGGGGAACTTCTAATAAAGGTGTATCAGTTTTAGTCGCAGTGCTGGCATCTGGAACACTATATCCTGAATCTTGTGAACCTGTCACAACCAATTCAATAGGATCGTCAGCTTGAACTGTTGGTTGTTCTGATGGTGTTTCGCTAGCAGGTTGTTCTGGTTGTGGTGGTGCAGCAGAAGGTTGTTGTTCGGGTTGTGGTCTAGACGATGCAACTGGTGTAAAACTTAAAATTAAACCCTCATCCCCATCAAACAACTCAACAGTTGGTAAACTTACTTCACCGATGACTATAACTTGGATACTATTGGCATCTTGATTGGTAACGATGACTTCTGTAATGCCTGCAAACGGCTTTTCTTGACGGAATGTATTGTTATTAGGTAGGCGTAGTTGAGCGTTAGGAATATCAGCGATATAGCTATTGCCTGAACTACGATTCAATACTTGCAGTTGATTCCCTTTGGCTGTCTCTAAAATTATCTCCACACCTTTTTCGGTCGAATTCACCTTGACTGCCGTCACTTCTATCAATTCTGTTGGTTTTGCAGAATCTGGTGTAGACAACTGCGCCAATAAAAAATGACTTATGTGCCGTATGTCTTTTACTTGTTCTCCAAGAGCAGCATTTCCACCCAATACACAACTAAAACTTGTCAATAACGAAATTTCCAGAATTTGAGGTAGCTTCATTTCTAGCTTCACACCTAATTGATAATTTACAGCAGTAGTTTTAGAGACAGGATGGCACTTGGGAGGAAACAATTATTATTGATGTAATCAGACTTATTGAGAATAATTTCTATAAAATTTTCTTATTTTATTAAAAAATCTCTCTTTTAAAGTACCTAAACCTCTACTCTTAGTAAAATTAGTTACAAAAGTTTTGTTGAAATAACAAGCTTAGGCTGACGGAAGATTAGCAATGAAACCTCTTCCCTCAATCTTTCCCAGAATTTAGCAACAGTTTTTGTAGTCACAACATACTTAAAGCTGTGACCCACCTTCAAAGTTAAGAATTTTACCTGAGAAAGCAATAAGACTTATATTACATTATTGATAATTATTTGTGAAGTAGATATTGAGAATTTGGCAACAAGGCATTAAACTAATAAAGAGACTGAAAAAAAATCTTAATAAAGCATACTAATGATCAACAAAGTATGCACATAAGTGGTGCTTATAAGCACCCTGAATCAATGGTATTGCCTAAATTTTGCTAACAAGCCATCTGCCATTCCTGATTAGACCGTTCCGAAAACTTAAAAAGCAGTGTGTGTCTGGCTTAGAGATAGTTACTAGACAAACACCAAAAAAGCACTCCAAGAGTAGCAAAAATTAAAGCATCAAAATAGACCGAAAAGAAATACTAGTAGACCTTTGATTTGCTCTACTAAGTTCGTGTTCCTAGCTTGCAAGCGTAGTGTTTTGGAAAAACTACGCTTGCAACACAAAATCTGATGCGGTGAGAATTGCATCTGGAATTGATTTTAAACGAAGAGTAAAAACAAATTCTGGATGTATGACGAATTCCCAGGATTTTATGGTAAGATCGATGCTGTCTTGACCATCAATGCCACAAGCGAAAACCAAGCTAATAGGTATATGTCGCAAGAAAAAGATTTGGGTCTTGGGAATCAGGACTCCTGCCCTTGGAGGGAATGTCAGACCAAAAAAACTGCGAAGTTTTTGAGGCTATTCCCGATGAATTGGGAAGCCCCGTCCGTCTTACGGCGGGGTAGTTCACTCAATCAGATGCTACCGGATTTGATATAAGTGGTTACGCAAAATTATTTATGTCATTGCGAGGGAAATGAAATGTAGCGTTCGCAACGACAAATGTATATTTAATTTTGCACTACTACTTAATAAGTAATCAAGCGGACATGATAATAGCTTTTCCTAATCACATGAGGTACTACATTATAGCAAGCTCTCGAAGAGCGGGGGAGGGGTTATTGTACCTCAATCAATCGAGAACCGCTATAAAACGAAGGCTGATGTTCAGATGTCGCGCTTTGCCAGATATTGATACATCTGCCAACGTGCATCTACCTCAGCTTGCGCTTGTTCTAACAAGTGCTTGGCTACGTCTGGTTTGCTCTTGGTGAGCATTTTGAAGCGATTTTCTTGATACATCGAATGTTCTACAGATTGCTTAGGCGATCGCATATCCAATTGCAATGGATTTTTACCCTGTTTGAGCAACTCTGGATTATGCCGATACAGCAACCAACGACCTGATTCTACCAAAGTTTTTTGATGATTCATCCCTGTAGTCATATTAATGCCGTGAGCTATGCAATGGCTGTAAGCAATAATTATTGATGGGCCATCATAAGCTTCTGCTTCCAAAAATGCTTTGAGAGTATGTTCATCT
>JAHCSU010000305.1 GCA_023522315.1 Nostoc sp. CCCryo 231-06 | reverse complement strand
TGGTATCCGGCTTCTTACTGTTCGGGAAGAGTTAATCCGCACTACTGCTGGCCCGACCTTTTGCACCACCCGTGTTACAAAGTTAGGATCTGTGGCAGATGGTAATGGAGGAGCAGCATTTACTCGGCTAACTGCCAAATTAGATGCACCCTCAGACACCTGCCGAGAGTTTCCAGCAATATAGCCGCCTGCCAATGTCATACCTGATCCCAACAGCACCAGCGATAGAGAGGCCGCAGCCTTTTTCCAGGGCGCTTGATTACGGTATTTGGCTTCAGTAGTGTTATGTAAAATGCTATTTGATGGGTGTTCTCTGTCGCGAGATTCGTTTTGCATTGCTGTCTGGAACGATATTTATATCTATTACTAATGTAGATATGATTTGTGACAGTTTTGTTGCAAAGGTATTGCGTTGTTGTGAAAGCTTTGGTATTTTACTGAACCGTATTGGAATATAGTCTTGTTAAAGGGGCACAGCTTTGCGCTGCGTGTTCTGTACCATGCCTGAAGGGATAAAAATGGCACAGGGGAAAATCTTACTTAAACCTGGCACTTTATGGACAAGTGTTAAAGAACGGACTGAACATGCTTTACAATGCGGGGCGCTATTATCGATTCCGACAGAATTTGAATTTGTGGAACAAGATG
>JAHCSU010000304.1 GCA_023522315.1 Nostoc sp. CCCryo 231-06 | reverse complement strand
ACGTTGTTCAACCCAACCTACAAATATTTGATTTTTTCAGAGTAATAAAAGAGCGTTAGAGGCACGTCTGTGAATTTGAGCGTCTGAGGCAGACTAAAAGATATCTCAACCCAGAGCCAGATCATATTACCACTAGAACCGAGATCACACTTCAATTAGTTCATCTCGGCTAAACTCAATATTTATACTTCAATATAACAAATACTCGCATAGGAACTTAAATTATGGCAATGAGGAGAGCAGATCGGAGAGATTCTAATCATGACAACGCTATTACTAATCCTCGCTCAGGGCAGAAAGAACCAGTTTCTCATCATGAGCTTAAACTTTCATTGATGACTGTTCGCGCTAATCTTGAGGAGGCGCGAAAACTTGCGAAAGAAAATGAGGAAGCAGCATCTCAACGCGATGAAGCAGAACAACGTGCAAAAGAAGCTGCATCACAACTGGTTCATGTTCAGCAAGAAGTTCAAACTTATCAAATCGAGGCTAATGAGCTAAAAGAGCGAGTAACTCAAAATTATCGCTTCTATATTGATGAGCAACAAAATCATCAAAAGACACTCTACCTTTACAACGAAGAAAAAGCAAAAATATCAAAGATAGTTCATGTTCACCAGCAAGAAGTTCAAACTTGTCAAATCGAGGCTAATGAACTAAAAGAACGATTCACTCAAAATTATCTCTTCTATCTTGATGAGCAAGAAAATCATCAAAAGACGCTCTACCTTTACAACGAAGAAAAAGCAAAAATATCCCAGCTAGTTCATGTACACCAGCGAGAGATCCAAACTTGCCAACTCGAAGCTAATGAACTAAAAGAGCGAGTTACTGAAAATTACCAGTTTTATGTTGATGAACAACAAAGTCATCAACTAACCCTCTGTCTCTATAACGAAGAAAAAGCGAGAGCGACTGAATTGCTTACCAAATATGAGGCAGTAAACTCTGAACGAGAAATGTATTTGAGTTTATACAATGAGTCTAAAGCAGAACTCAAGCATGAGCGACGTTCCAAAGCTGGTATTAAGGGATGGGAAACTCGCCGGAAAGCCGAGAATGAACGACTAAAACGGGAAATTGCCCAGATGGTTGTGCTACTGCGTGAATCTTTGGAAAGTAAGGATGAAGCAGTAAATAGTCTTTACGTTGTAGCAGAACGTATGGATCGGATTCAATCTCTAGTTGATTCGGTAGAAGAAGAAACAACCAACAATCCTATGGGTTTGGTACAAAAGTTTAAACGCATCTGGCTGGCTATTAAAGATATACTTTCTGAATAAATAAGCATACTCATGAGTAAAAAATCACTCCCAACGACGCAAAAACAAGGTAAAGCGAGGTTGGGAGATCAAATTCGCAGTATTGCTGATCGCCTTAAACAAGAGACTGATGTACAAATAAAAGTAACTTCTAAGATTTTAGGGGCTGCTGCTCAAATTGCCGAAAATCATGATCGACTTATTAGTGAAGTAGTTGATATGGTTGAGTCAGACCTTAATCTAGAAAACCAGGAATCTCAAAAGCATATTTATACTATTGATATTCTAAAGCAACAGTTTAAAACATTACGGGATGCAAAGGCTCACTTTAACCTGAAAGTTAGTAGTTGGGAATCACTTGTTAATAAATTAAATGCTGCATCTTGCCAAACAACCATAACACAGAATAAACCTCAATCAAATCAGGCTTTTACAGATAATCATGTAAAAAATGTTGAAGATAATTACAATAATATTGAAAAGCTGATAGTTTTTTTAGAACCTGATGTTGCAGAAATGTTTCCCAATTCGGAAGCAGTAAATGAAGGTTTGCGTTTTCTAATTAGAGTTGCGAGTAAAAATTGTTTTTAAAACTGGAAAGTTGTATCCATAAAAATTGGACATAATTCACGCAATCAAAAACTGCTATAGCGCTACTTAATCATTTGTGAACAACAAGATTCCCCGAACTCTCAGAGAAGTCGGGAATCTGAGCCGTGGAAATATGACAGCGTGTCTTTTGACATGATTTTACTATTACAGCAACAATACTACGTGGTGACTGTTTTTAGTTGGTGTGAAAGAGAACGTGAAAAAGGATTTTTTGTTGCTAACAGTTGCTTTACCGAGTTTACTGATAGCGTTTCCTGGCTTTGCTGTTGAAAGTGAAATTAAGCAGATAAATACTAATAAATCAACCGAAGTCATTTCAGATATTCCGAGTTTGAGTGAAATTGAGCTACCCGCCACTAATGCCGAATTATTAACTCAACAATCTGCACCGAGTGAAGTTAATCCAGTTCAGCCAGAAACAGAGCAAACTCCGAGCGATGATTCAGACATTTCTATAGAAGTGATTGCAGAACCAGACAACCTACCTCAATCTACTCCAACTTATGTAATTGATAAAGAAGAAATTCAAAAACAGGGCGCTACAAGTTTAGCCGATATTTTGAAAAGAATGCCTGGTTTTGCTATCAATGATGTAGGTCATGGTGCAGATATTCATACAGGTACATACTATCGGGGAGCCTCAATTAATCAGTCTGTATTTCTGATTAATGGCAGACCAATTAACAATAATGTCAACACTTATCATGGTGGAACTGACTTAAATAGCATTCCTGTAGAGGCTATTGAACGAGTGGAATTATATAGCGGCACAGCTTCCGCTTTGTATGGTTCCTCAGCTTTTGGGGGAGTTGTGAATATTATCACCAAGGAAGGTTATGGCAAACCTAAATTGAATGCTAGTGCAGAATTTGGCTCATTGAGTTTAAATAATCAACAAGTAACCTATGGTGGTTCGTCTGATAATGTCAAATACAACTTTAGCTTTGAAAGATTCTTTACAGATAACCGTTACCGCGTTCCTGTAGGTGCTGCTAATCGTGATGAACAAGGATTTTTATTCAATGCAGACACAGCTACAAGTACCTATTTTGGTAGTATTGGAGTAGATTTAGATAAGAAAAATTCTTTGAATTTAGATGTTACTGCACTCAGCAGTCGTCGCGGTTTAATTTATTTCGGTTTCCCTCTGCAAAGAGATAGATTAGACCACGATGGTTTAAATGTTGGCTTATCTTGGAAAACTCGACTAGGTAATGGGGAAAGCTCTAATCTTACAACCTCAATTGGTTATAACCAAGATTATTTCAGTACTTATGGCCCTACAGGAGCATTTTACCGTACAGGAGCTTTAGATACACAACAACTCACAGCCAGAGTCGATCATGAGTGGAAAATTACTTCCAATAATAAATTGCGTTGGGGATTAGATTTGAAAAACACCGATTTAAACGGTGATGTTTTTAGTACAAATCCTAATAGTATTGCTACTAATGAAACTGAAGATAGAAGTTTGTTCAATACAGCTTTATTTGCTGTCGATACTTGGAATATTAGCGATAATTTTCTGATAGATTTAGGGCTAAGGCAAACCTTTGACAGCCAGTTTGGAAATTATCTCAACCCTAGTGTTGGGTTACGTTATGCCGTCACACCAATAGTAGCAGTGCGTGGAAGTTGGGCAGGGGCACAACGCAATCCTGGGTTAGATCAGTTGTATGTTTATGATACTGTTCATAGTTGGATACCTAATCCTGATTTAAGACCGGAAAGCGGCTCTAGTTGGAGTGCGGGAGTAGATGTAAATTTTTCTGAAAATCTGATTGGACAGTTTACTTACTTTGGTAGTAGTATAGGCGATCGCTTAGGAGTCATCGCCCAAAGATGGGAAAACATTGGATTAGTAGATACCAATGGTTTAGAGGCAGCTTTGCAATTTAAAATCGCGGCTGGCTGGTCAACTTTCCTCAATTATACTTATACAGATGCTCAAATAAAAACAGGTACAGAGAGAGGTTTGCAGTTAGGTTTGATTCCCTACTCTGTACTTCAAACTGGCGTAGGTTATGACAATGCGGGGTGGCAGGCTAACTTGTATGTTACTTACAATAGTGGCGCTCGTAGATCCATCTTCGCTAACTCTACTGACAAGCCTACAGATTTTGCACCATCTTTCGTGAATTTAGATTTGACCGGTCGTATACCTTTAACTACCAACTTAGGATTGACAGTTTACTTAGAAAATCTACTGGGTGAGCAATATGAGCGAGTTAATCGCATATACAGCCCTGGATTTACTTTTCGTCTAGGTTTAAGCGCCAATTTTTAGGTATTAAGTGTAGAGATTTTGTCATTGCAAAATCTCTACATTATTGGGGTAAGGTGAATGAGTATTCGTGCCAATCGCTTAGGGGGCGATACCCAATCGCTTGATAAATATGATTGGCTGTGGGATTGGCTAAATCTGCCATGAGGAAACAATGGCGACATCCTCGGTCTAGCAGTTGTTGGCTTAACGCTGCGACACAGGCAGTGGCATATCCTTTGCGACGATACTCTGGTGGTGTATAAGCTAAATTGATCCGACCAATTGTAGGTAACACTTGTTTACTAGACGCAACTGAAACTGGAGTGCTATCAACCCAAAAATAAGTATTCTGCTGTTTCAAGCGATTATCTACCTGGTGTTCGACATCTTCGCTCACCGCCTCATCTATCTCAGATAAAAATGCAGAAAGCCAGTTGATCAAAAGAGAGCGATCGCCTTCAGTTGCCAGTCTGAGATATCCGCTGGCCGTTGAGACTCTTTGCACTGCCGTTAATTGGTAAATTTTCATTACCACCGACCGTTGATAGAATTGTCCTGTCAGCGTTTGCCAAGTCTGCGAGAATATTTCTACCTCTTTAGCCAGTCCTATGCTTCCTGGCAGCTGCTCTTGACGCAAATCTTGAGCAATCAACTGCAAAGTATCCATATTCTGGGCTTTGGATAGGATCAATTTTTGGGGTGGGGTGCGGATGGCAACAGCCAGAATCTCACCACTTGTTTGGACAATTGCTAAATAAGGCTTACCCAGATAACGTTCTGGGTTATGCAGCAAGGTATGCAAAATACTGAGCAAAAAATTATTTTCTACCTGATGCTGAAGTAAGTAAGCCTGAGTGCAGTGCCAGAATTCCTGAATGTTGTCGAATCGATATAGTTGCATGATTTGCCTTCCTCACTAACCAAGTGACGAGCTAGAAACGTTTGTTGGTAAAAAAAACAAAATTTGGTTGTGGACAGCAGTATTGAAGCATATCCTAGTCATTTTTGCTTGGGTTTTAGGGGATAGGAGTTCAGAAACTTTTAAACTTTTATGGCAAATTATAAGCTGTTGGCAATCTGATTTTGTACGTCACTGCTTAAAAAGGGAGCCAACTACTTTTCAAACATCCTCTAAGATTTACCTTTAATCTAAAATCTAAAATCCCAAACTTTTATGAGAGCCAGAATTGAAAATCAAATACTTTTTATCCATCACGAAGATGTGCCAGAGTTTAAGAAGGGTGGCTCGGTGGTGCGGAACTCTTATTTCTGGGCGCTACGTTCAATTGCTGGTAAAGCTTCGCGTTATCGTGATTGGGAATACGAACCGGAGGTTTGGCTAGCACTTTCACGAATGCTTTTGTCGTTTGCTGAATCTGGGTATCTGGGTCTTAGAGAAACCTTGCTGGAGTTTCCTTTCTCTCAAGGGGAAATTCCTAGTTTGCTGCGAGATGTATCCACTTTTGAGTAAGTTTTTAACAATTTAATCATAATCTTTCTCATTATTGTGATGAAATTGGCATAATACCAATTCTGTATGAAGATGTGCTAAACCATATTTAAGTACAAGAAAGAAAAACGAACCGCAAAGGACGCAAAGGACACAAAGAAAGAAAGAAAGAAAGAAAGAAAGAAAGAAGTTAAAAGGGTTTGGCGCAGGTTCACAAATAAATGATATGAGATTTTTATAAGCATTCGACAACTGCCATTATTCCTGGCTTGAAAATTGGGAGTGGGCATTGGACATTGATACCGCATTTGCTTGTTCGGCGACAACATTTGCTTGTTTGGCGATCGCATTTGCTTGTTCGGCGACAGCATTTGCTTGTTCGGCGATCGCATTTGCTTGTTTGGCGACAACATTTGCTTGTTGAGCGACAACATTTGCTTGTTAGGCGACAGCATTTGCTTGTTGAGCGACAGCTTGAATCGCCGTCTCTGTTAGGAGAAGGGTAAAAAGTGTTCGCTATAAGCGAAGCTTAAGCCTTCAGTGATCGCGTCTTCTGCTGTAACTAATATTACATTACTAAAATAATGCTCGAACTCATCGGGCACTCAAATGAGGTTCAATCCGTCACGACTAGCCATCATGCCCAAACTTTGGTTGAAGTAAGAGCAGTTGTGAGAAGACAATTAAAATACACTAGTTAGTGGAAGAAAATAACGTGAAAATAGCGATTATTGCTAAAACATTACTTACACCTATATGTTTGTTAGCTTTATTTACCCCAAGTCAAGCATCGGCTCAACTTATACCGCAACCTTGGGTTTCAGTCGGTGGAAAAGATGGTGATGTAACTTATGCTGTAGGAGCTAGGGCTTTAAATTTTGGGGTTGAGCTAGGAACTGGCCCTGATGGTGCTACGGGAGTAGATGTTTTGAAATTTATCAGCTTGCCTGTAATTTCACCTTATGTAGGAGTTGGACTTTATTCAGAAGATAAAGGTGTTGCAGTTTCAGGTGGCGTTCAGGTAGGTGCTACTGATAACGTTTTTGTTGGTGCTGGTTACAATTCTATTCGTGGATTTAACGGGCAACTGGGAATCAGATTTTAAGGCGTTGCAAAACAGTGGGATGAATTGAGGCAAGCAGGGGAGGCAGGGAAGGCTGGCGTTGCAGGGGGAAAATTTTGGAAGTTACTAAATCATCTCGCAACTATGCAACGCCGATTTTAACAGTGCTGATAAAACCATCAAGTGGTTTTCTTGTTGACGCGTAGGAAAAAAGAAAATAGTATCGAATCAGGTACTTAATTAGGTGCTAACATGGTTAACCTTGAAAATATCCACTCGTTAACGGACTTCCGACGCAATGCCAGCAACTATGTTGAGCAAATCAAGGAAACGAAAGCTCCACTGGTTTTAACGGTGAATGGCGAAGCAGCAGTGGTGGTTCAAGATGCTCGTACTTTCCAGCAGACGCTTAATCGATTGCAGCAGCTTGAAGAGGAACTAAACCAATTGAAGCTAGAAAGCTTGCAACAGGAAATTCAAAAGGGTATTGATCAAGCTGACAGGGGCGAACTCTTAAATGGGGAAGAAGTGATGGCAAGGCTCCAGGCTCGCTACCAGGCTGCTTTGACTGACACTTGATAATGAGCTATTACACTTTTACGCCGTTAGCAGTCAGCGACCTTGATAACATCTATGAATACATAGCTGCGGATGACCTGGCAATAGTGGGACGATTGCTTAACCGCTTTACCGAGTTGTTTCGGAAACTTGCTACTATGCCTGGAATTGGTCGTAACCGCCCTGAGTTAGGGGAAGGTATCAGAAGCTTTCCCTCTGGAAATTATGTCATCTTTTACCGCACAGTTGAGGGAAGCATTCAAATTATGCGTGTCTTGCATGGAGCGCGGGATATCGAGAAAATATTTGCTCAAGACACCGAATTTACGCCGGAGGGGGAATAACTGAAGTTGAGATTAGTTCTCTGACATGAACTGCGGAATCTTGTTGCAATGCTGATGCGACGATCGCTTCACTTTCAACTATACAAAACCTAGCGATCGCCTGTTTCACTCCAGGTATACTTTGAGGATTCACGCTCAACTCATCCAGCCCTAAACCTAATAAAATTGGTGTTGCTAAAGTATCTGCTGCCAATTCTCCACATAATCCTACCGAAATTCCCGCCGCATGGGCAGCTTGGATTGTTTGCTGCACCATTCGTAACACGGCTGGATGTAGCGCATCAACTAAATTTGCCACGCGGGGATTAGTGCGATCGCTAGCCATGACGTACTGACTCAGATCGTTAGTACCTATACTAAAGAAGTCTACTTCAGCAGCTAACTGATCGGCGATCGCAACTGCTGCCGGTACCTCTACCATAATTCCTACTTTCATCGCTGCATCAAAGGGAATACCAGCTTGATTTAATTCAGTCTGCACTTCACCCAAAATTACCTTCGCTGCACGTACCTCAGTTAAAGTGGCAATCATCGGCAACATAATCTTAATTTTGTGTCCGACACTGGCTCTCAAAATTGCCCGTAACTGAGTTTTGAACAAATCCAAATGATCTAAACAGAAACGAATTCCCCGCCAGCCTAAGAAAGGGTTAGCTTCTGGAAAACCAACTCTGAGATAAGGAAGTGGCTTATCACCACCGACATCTAAGGTACGAATAATTAGCGGACGATTATCTAAAACTTTTGCGATCGCCTGATACACTTCTAGTTGTTCTTCTTCAGTGGGGGCGCTTGTCCTATCTAGATAAAGAAATTCAGTGCGGAGTAGTCCTACACCTTCTGCACCATTAGCCACCGCAACTTGCACATCATTTATACTACCAATATTGGCGAAGACGCTAACTTGCCGACCATCACGAGTAATCGCTGGCTGGTGTGCTGTAGCTCGTGCTTCTTGTTGGGCAATTTGCCAAGCTTCTTGCTTTGCTGCCAGTAAATCTAGGATATGTGATTCTGGTTCTACCCAAGCTTTGCCACTTTCACCATCAAGTGCCATAAGTGTACCATCTGCCAAGTGCAACACTTGGGCATCTACTCCCAGAACTGCGGGAATACCCAATGTCCGGGCGATAATTGCGCTGTGAGATGTGGCACTACCTGAAGTCGTACAAATACCCAATACCTTTGTCGGGTCTAGTCTAGCGGTATCTGAGGGGGTTAAATCAGTCGCCACCAAAATTGCAGGTTCCTCAAGATGCAGGTTAGCAGGGGTATTCCCAGCTAATAATCGCAGTACTCTTTGCCCGACATCCACAACATCGTCAACTCGCTCTTGCAGATAAGAATCCTCAAGTGTGCGGTAGGAAGTCGCTACTTCATCAACTACGGCTTGCCAAGCGGCTTCAGCATTTATATGGTGTTCTAAAATGCGTTGGTGAGCCGCTTCCAGCAATACTGGATCTTCTAAAAATAGTAGTTGGGCATCGAAGATGGCGGCTTCAGCGTCACCAATTTGAAGAGATGCTTGTGAGAAAACTGCTTGAATTTCTTGTCGGGCAATGTGAATTGCTGCTTGTAATCGTTGCCACTCTAGCTCTGGATCATCTACGTGATATTCAGTAATCGAAATGTGTGTGGGTTGATAATGAACAACAGGTGCGATCGCTACTCCAGCAGAAGCTGCAATTCCCGAAAGTTCCCCGTGAGTTGCGGGTGTAACTTCATGGTGAAATGCTGGTGGAGAATTCAAAGCAACATTATCTTCACCAAAATTATTTGCGAATAATCCCTGTAATGCCGCTAGCGCCTCATCTGCATCAGAACCAGTAGCAGTAATCAGCAATTCGTGTCCTTGACGCACCGCTAAAGTTGTAACTTGGTTAATACTGTCACCCCTAACTAGCTCAGTATTTCTCGTTAAATTTTGCACCAGAATTTGCGATTGAAACCGGGCTGCGGTTGTCACAAACTGGGCTGCGGGACGGGCGTGTAATCCTAAACGATTGCTCACAATCAGCCGGATTTCTCGCGTTGGTGATTCTATATTAGTTGTTGGGGTGTTGTGACTGACAAGTGACAACGGCCTACTAACTACACCCAATTGAGTTGCTTTTGCTAAGAGTGCGCCGCGTGCTTCCGCCATGACTTGATGAATATCTCTACCAGCCGCCGCAGCGACTACAGCAGCGATCGCACCTTCTACTAAAGGCGCTTCACACAAATACACTTTTTGCTGCTGTGCTTCTGGCAAAAACTCTATTGCCATTTCTGCACTCAGCAAAGCACTACCCAAATCCATTAATACCAAAACACCATCATCAGAAAAAACAGAAGCGATCGCTTCATAAACCTGAATGGGATCTGTACCCAATGGATTTTCTGGATCTTCAATACCTGCTGCAACAGCTATAGAGACTTGGCCCTGAACCATCTGCGCGGCGAGTTCCCGCACACCCAGAGCTAGTTGTTTACTGTGAGAAACGATGACAATTCCAATCACTGCCACACCGCCAAACTTGTTAAGAGGTTTGCGTTTAGCCAGTTATCCCTTTCATTTTCCCATTCCGCACCGCTAAAAATAGCGCTTATCTTTATAGCCCTTCTTAGTTGATTCCAATACAGACCTAACTCCCAGCCCCTTCCCTGCAAGGGAAGGGGAGTAAAATTCAAAGCCTCTCTCCTCTTAGGAGAGAGGTTTGGAGAGAGGTCAGAGTGTATTGCATACAAACGAAAAGCGCTATATTACAGTTGCAACTGCCCGAAAATACTCCGGTCTTTCCAGCTATAAATCCGAATAAAATAGCCTTCTTTTACGGAAATACGTGGTGTCCATTCATAAACTCCATCGCTAGCGGTACGGGAAGAAATGTTTTGGATAAGTTTGTTTCCATCGTACAACTTAATCGAGACATCGCCGTTAAGATTATCCCGCCACAATATTAAATAAGGCTGATCCTTCTTTGGAAGTACTTCCTTCACTGGCTGACTGATCAAAATTTTTGGCGCAACCTGATTTTTGGTTTTCTTACGGAATCCCAGATAATGAGGTAGGTGTCTGAATGCAGGATTTTCTTGTGAATTAGACAGTTTTGGAACGATAATATTTCCGCTCTGGGAATTGAATAAATAAGTTGATCTGCCCCCATCAACAGTAACAATATCTCCTTTAACTCCTAATTTACGTAATAAATTGGCTGCCTCATCCAGAGTTGCTTGGTTCACCGTCATAATCAACAAAAGCTCGTCACCCTTAACACCATCTTTATTCAAAGTACCGATGACTTGATACTTATTCACTTGGTTTTGGGCTAATACTTTCGCCGGATGATCGCTATATCGGTAAGTGACGATCGCATTCTTCACTGCGTTTTGGTTGAGAGGCGAACCGCTAACCTGGTTGTAATCGGTAATGTATGCCTGCTTACTGTTCCAGACTAGAGCTTTCAGGTGAATATTACTATACAGCACTGCCGTCTGTAATGAGGTACACTAGATTAAAATACAAATACTTTTAAATGAAGTCATACTCTGTCGATCTTCGAGAAAAAATAGTTGCGGCACATATTCAGAAAAACATATCAATCAGGAAAGTAGCTAATATATTTTCTGTGTCAAAAAGTTTAGTACAAAAGCTTGTAAAACAACAAAAACTTGATGGAAATTTACAACCCAAACCGCGAGGAAAACCACAATTTAGTCATCTGACAAATGCAGACATAGA
>JAHCSU010000303.1 GCA_023522315.1 Nostoc sp. CCCryo 231-06 | reverse complement strand
AAAAATTATTAAGTGCAAGTTTATAGAGAATTTGTATCACAACCAACAGTTCCAAAAAGGAGTTTAGTTCATGATTATTATCGATCGCGCCTTACAAACCCGTGCAGCAGCAGGAAATCCTATCAAGGTGGGAATGATTGGTGCTGGTTTTATGGGTCGAGGAATTGCCAACCAAATTGTTAATTCCGTGCCAGGAATGGAGTTAGTTGCTATCTCCAATCGCCAGATTGATCCAGCTAAACAAGCTTATTCGGAAGCAGGAATTGAGGATATTCAAGTTGTTGCAACTGTCAGCGAATTAGAAGATGCGATCGCAAACGGTAAATATGCAGTCACAGAAGACGCAAAGTTACTGTGTCGGGCCGAGGGCATCGATGCATTAATCGAAGTCACAGGTGCAGTGGAATTTGGCGCTCACATCGTAATGGAAGCGATCGCTCATTGCAAGCATGTGATCATGATGAATGCCGAACTCGACGGCACCATTGGCCCCATCCTCAAAGTCTATGCTGACAAAGCAGGTGTCATTCTCAGCGCCTGTGATGGCGATCAGCCAGGGGTGCAAATGAACCTCTACCGTTTTGTAAAAAGCATTGGTTTAACTCCCTTATTGTGCGGTAACATTAAAGGACTCCAAGACCCTTATCGCAATCCCACCACCCAGGAAGGATTTGCTAAACGTTGGGGTCAAAAGCCCCACATGGTGGCTAGCTTCGCCGACGGAACCAAAATTTCCTTTGAACAAGCGATCGTTGCCAATGCCACAGGCATGAAAGTCGCCAAACGGGGAATGTTGGGATATGACTTCAACGGCTATGTCGAGGAAATGACCCATTTATATGATGTTGAACAACTCAAAGAACTGGGCGGCATTGTCGATTATGTAGTTGGAGCAAAACCAGGCCCAGGCGTATATGTATTTGCCACTCACGACGACCCCAAGCAACAGCACTATCTCAACTTATACAAATTAGGCGAAGGCCCACTTTACAGCTTCTATACTCCTTATCACCTCTGTCATTTTGAAGTTCCCTTGTCCGTAGCGCGTGCTGTCCTATTCGGTGATGCGGTTATGTCTCCACTAGCAGGCCCGCTAGTAGATGTTGTCACCACTGCCAAAATCGACCTGAAAGCAGGAGAAACCTTAGATGGCATCGGCTACTACATGACCTACGGACAATGTGAAAATTCCCCCATCGTCCAACAGCAAAATCTTCTACCAATTGGTTTAGCTGAAGGGTGCCGCCTGAAACGGGATATTAGTAAGGATCAAGTCCTCACTTATGAGGATGTAGAATTACCTGAAGGCAGACTCTGCGACCAACTAAGAACTGAGCAAAACACTTATTTCGCTCCAGAAAAAATCTTAGTAGCAGTTGGGTAATAGCTACAAATGAATCGGCTGTAGGGGCGTACAGCTGTACGCCCTTACGTATTTGTAGCCAGAATTTTGTGAAGAGGATAGGAAGCTATACTGCGGGACACTAGAGTTGTTGATAGTAATATGATGTCCTCTAAATTACCCATAATAAAGAACCCCACCCCCTTCCCCGCAGGCGGGGAGGGGAGCTAAAGCGTAGCTTTGGCGGGGTGGGGTTCCGGATATTATGCTTAATTTCCCGGACATCATATAACTTGCTGGGGAGCGTTGAAATAAACCTGATCGAAACTTTAGGTCAAATTCATGAAAATTGCTCTAGTCCACGATTATTTAACCCAGCGAGGTGGGGCAGAGCGTGTGTTTGAACTGCTTTGTAAACGCTATCCCGAAGCAGATATTTTCACATCTCTGTACGATCCAGAAAAAACTATTGATCTAGGCGATCGCATAGTCAACACAACCTTTTTGCAAAAGATTCCCGGTGCAGCAAAATATTTTAGGTCAATGGCTCCTTTATATTTCCCTGCCTTTCGTTCCTTGGATCTGCAAGACTACGATTTAATTATTAGCAGTAGCACCAGCTTCGCCAAAGCAGTGCGAAAAAATCCTAATGCCCGCCACATTTGCTTTTGCCATAACGTCACCCGTTTCTTATGGGATACAGCAACCTATTTAAGAGAATACGGAGACTATAGATATTTTGCTCCTTTAATCGAACAAGTATTTCAAGTAATGAGAAAGGTAGACCTGAAATATGCACAGGAACCTGACCTTTACATTGCTAATTCTAGTGTTGTTGCCCGCCGTATTGAAAGTATTTATGGCAAAAAGGCAATGATGGTAAACTATCCAATTGATAGTAGTAAATTTCTTTTTTCCGATATAAAAGATGAATATTATCTGGCCTCAGCCCGGATGATCAGCTATAAGCGCCTTGATATAATAGTTGAAGCTTTTAACTGGCTAGGATGGCAATTATTAATATCAGGTGACGGGCCAGAACTAGAACGGTTAAAATCGAAAGCATTAAAAAATATTGTGTTCTTGGGACACGTAAGTGATAGAACCCGCAAAGACTTGTTTTCCAAAGCCAAGTCTATTATTGTCGCAGCCTTAGAAGATTACGGGTTAGTTCCAGTAGAGGCTAATGCTAGCGGCACACCAGTCATCGCTTATGGAGCAGGTGGAGTATTAGATACTCAAATACCAGGTGAAACAGGAGTCTTTTTCAAAAGACAAACACCCGAATCTCTACAAATTGCATTACAAGAAGCCAATGGCATCTCTTGGGATTACGATCGCATCCGTAATCATGCAGTAGCAAACTTTTCAGAGAATGCATTCTTTGGGAAAGTTGAGCAAATCATTAACCAAACTTGTGGTGTGCATCAATTATTCATTTAATTCCTTAATCTCTTCCCACTATAAGAATACCTATTTATTTTCTCTCGCGGACTCGGCGGGCTATTAAAAAAATAGGTATTCTTCGGGATATCTCTTAGCGTAAGTCTTGAAGACAAGGATAATAAAAGTGGTTCAAACTAGCCTAAATCCTCAAATAAATCCAGCCTCTGAAACTGAACCAAGTTACGGACAATTGTTTGCCGTATTTGTGCGAAGATTTCCTTGGTTTTTAGCAGTATTGATTAGTTCTATTGCTATTGCAGGCATGGTAACTTTAAAAACTAAACCAACTTATAAAAGTTCAATGCAACTGCTAGTAGAATCTAACTATCAAGGTAAGAAAGAAGGAGCAGGGGTAGATAGCCAGTTTACTGACTCTAACATTGTGATAGATACTGCAACTCAGCTTAACTTGATGCAGAGTTCTGGACTTATCCAAAAAGCAGTTGACAAACTTCAGTCTGATTATCCAGATATCAGTACAGGTGAAATTAAAGCTTCTTTAGTCTTAACTCAATTGAGAAGCAAAGAAGATAATGTCGCTACAAAAATCTTTCAAGTTGAATACACTGCTGGAGATCCAGAAAAGACACAAAAAGTTCTGGGTGCAATTCGACAAGTTTATCTGGAATATAACAAACAACAGCAGACTTCGCGGTTACAAAAAGGGCTGCAAATTATTAGGGAACAGTTAAGTAAAGCGAGTGAAGAAGTAAACGCATCTGAGACTAATTTACAAAGGTTTCGCAGAAATCAGAACTTAATCGATCCAGAGTCACAGGCCAAAGCGATTGAGACAGCTTTGAACAATATTGCCCAAGAAAGACAGACAACTCGTGCCCAGTATGGCGAAGCATTAGCACGCCAAAAATCTTTGGAAGAACAACTTAACCGTTCTCCCCAAAATGCTCTAGTTGCTTCTCGTCTGAGTCAGTCTACTCGCTATCAAGGCTTACTGAATGAAATCCAAAAAAGCGAACTGGCACTAGCACAAGAACGTTTACGCTTTACAGATCAAACTCCGAGTGTGCAAAAGCTCAAAGAACAGCTTCAGAGCCAAAAGGAATTATTGCAACAAGAAGTAGGAAGAACTTTAGGCGGAAAATCTGCTGGTGCATTCACGAATGGAGACTCTCTTCTCGAAAAAGGACAACTTGGCCAAATTGATCTTAGCCTTGCTGGTCAGTTAGTAGAAACGCAGACAACTATAGTTGCTTTAACTGCTCGCGATCAAAGTTTAGCTCAGAAAGAAAACGAGCTACGTTTAGAAATCAAACGCTTCCCGCCTCTGTTAGCTTATTACAATCGGATGCTACCGCAGTTGCAATTTAGTCGTGAAAGATTAGAGCAACTTTTAAGAGCAGAACAGCAATTGCGACAAGAACTTTCTAAAGGTGGTTTTAATTGGGAAGTGGTAGAAGATCCTCAAAAAGGCGCACAATTAGGCCCCAATCTCCAACAGAACTTGCTGTTAGGTGCTGTGGTTGGGTTTATGTTAGGAGGCATTGCTGCCTTTATTCGAGAATCGGCTGATGATGCAGTTCACACCACTGCTGAATTAGAGAAGCAAATGGCCATGCCGTTATTGGGAACAACTCCCAAATTACCGCCAGCCAAACCCAAAGAATCAATGATCAAGTTGCCTTTTGGTAAGCCAGAAGTTCTCGCCCCCTGGACAATTCAGGTATTACAATCTCCACCGCGTTGGGAATCGCTGGATCTAATTTACAAAAACATTGAACTTTTAAATACTGTTGCTAACTTAAAATCTTTGATGATTACCTCAGCTTTACCTGATGAGGGTAAGTCAGCTTTGGCGTTAGGTTTGGCGATGAGTGCTGCCCGTTTACACAAAAGGGTACTGTTGATTGATGCCAATTTACGCGATCCCAGTCTGCATGAACAGCTGAATCTTCCTAATGAACAGGGGCTTTCAACTCTATTGGCGAGTGATGCAACTCTACCCAACCAGATTAGTCTTCAATACTCAGGTTCCGCCTACATCGATATCTTGACTGCTGGCCCCAGACCTGCTGACCCAGCTAATCTGTTAAGTTCCCCTCGGATGATGCAATTAATGGCAGCATTTGAGGAAAATTACGATTTGGTACTCATAGATGCTCCCCCAGTTCTCGGTTTGGTGGATGCCATGCTTACCGCATCATCTTGTCGTAGTGTGGTCATGGTGGCAAGCATTGGGATTGTGACACGAAGTCAACTTAGTCAAGCGACAGCCATGCTGAGTAAGTTAAATCTGATTGGGGTTGTAGCTAATGGGGTATCAAACTCTAGTAGTAATTACGTACCTTATATCAAACAACAGCAATTGGCCCTGCGCCAAGCTGTGGAAAAATAGCTAGTACTGCGAGATGAAAGATCCCCGACTTCTTAGAGAAGTCGGGGATCTTTCTCGTTTCTAGCCTCTGGCTGGAAATGCATTAAAAGCGGCTCTGCCGCGAGTCCGGTTAAGGCAAGAGACGCGATAAATCGCCGTCTTTACAATAATCAGTCCTTTGTAGAGACGGCGATTTATCGCGTCTTTGCTTTGCGATTAGCGGCGTGTCATTAAAAAACCTTATCCGAACCGTATTGGGTAAACTCTGATTTTCTGGTAGGGGCAATTCATGAATTGCCCCTACATTTTGATGAACAAAATTTAATTTTATTGCGATCAGGAAAATTTCAGTATATTTATGCTATCTTTATGGGTTATCAGAGAAATCACTGGCTCTTTAAAGAGTAAATAAAGAATTTATTTGAGCGATCGCTATTTCTACATAGTCTTATATTCTAGAGATTAAAGCACCTTCATAAAGGCTAGAAGACAAGAGTGGACTGGTTTTGGTAAATCTATCGACACAAGAAACACCTCAGTACGATTAAACGTATATATAGATTTATGGGTAATTTCCCTCTACACATTTCTACTTTCAGTAGTTACCGGAAAAATACCAATTACCCATGAATATTGATAGTAACGTTGATTTGTACACCTCTACACCAGCAGAATTCTGCACGATGTGTGCTTGGCTGAGTGGCAAATAGCAATAACATATTTTGCCCTCAATTATCTCCAACTTTTTGGACTTACAACAAGATTCGGATTTGGGTCTTTGGCATTGATAGCCTTTGATAACGCCTCAGCAATTCACTCCTGTATAAACCCAAAGACATTATGACAACTTCAATAATTCCAACTCTAGAGAATTTATATGATGTAACCCAGGAACACCAAGATAATCGTGGGTACTGCACACTCCAGTGGCGACGGGGTAAGCTGTTGGTAAAGCCGCTTGGACGAGTTAAACAACCATATTTGCCTTCATTAAATAGTAAGCGATCGCTAGTAGAATGCTTACAACATTCTCCTGTAAGTTTGGTAAGCATAGATCCAAAACTGGGTGAGGCTTTGCTCAGGTTTTGGGCAGATGCATGTGAAGAAGCTCAAAAGCCAATATTCCTAAGCATATCTGCTAGCAATAAACTGCCTAACCATCCTTTAAGACAATTACAGCGACTAATTGATTGGATTGCTGCTTTAGTCTTACTGCTATTAGTAAGTCCAGTCATGTTGGGATTGCTTGTGTTAATGCAGGTTTACTCGCCAGGGTCACTTTTTTGCCGTGAGTGGCGTGTTGGAGAACGGGGTAAGCTGTTTCGGGCAATAAGGTTTCACACGCAAAACACCACAGCGCTAGGGCGTTGGATGGGTAAATACAATCTCGACAATCTGCCCCAGTTATTTAACGTCCTGCGGTGTGACATAAGTTTGACCGGATCTCGTTGTTGGACTTTAGAAGATGCAGTACAGCTAAATAAATTACCAGAAATTAAAACTTCCTGGGAAGTAGAAGCACAGTCTCACCTGTTACATCTAGATAGCCAAACACTGTAATTTATCTGTGCGGTTTCATCTACCGCACTGAGGCTAAAGCACTATAGCGGTCTATCTACCTTGTCAAACTATTATTATAAAATCCATGCATTTCCAATTTCCTCAAAAACTTCGTAGTCTGCTCAAAGCTTCCAGCTTCTGGCAAGACAACTATTTGCTATTGCGAGAATTTAAGCACTTTCGCAAAATTGTAATTTTAGCTCTGACATTCTCGATTCTGGCGGCAACTTTTGAAGGTGTCAGTATTGGTTTTTTACTTACGTTTTTGCAAAGCTTAACTAGTCCCGACGCTAAACCTGTCCAAACAGGAATAGAATGGTTTGATAATTTAGTATTGGGGGCGAATACATCGGCAATTAATCGTCTATACCGCGTATCTTCGCTGATTTTATTGAGTACTTGGTTACGTGTTATCTTCAATTATTTTGGACAAGTCTATACTGAATTATCTCAACTACATTTTGGCGATCGCTTACGCAAGCAAATTTTTGAACAGTTACAATCCTTATCGTTAAGTTACTTTGCCAAAACTCGTTCTGGTGAACTAATTAACACAATAACCACAGAAATTGAAAGGATAAGACAGGGTTTCAGTGGCGCAGCTTTTTTAGTAACTAGGGGAATCACAACTATTGTCTACTTAATATCAATGTTTTTGATATCATGGCAACTAACTGTAATTTCAGCATTACTATTTACACTTTTAGGTGTAGGTTTATCTAATCTGAATGCCAGAGTCAGAGAATCAAGTTTTGGCATGACAACTGCTAATGCTAATTTTACATCAACAGCCATAGAATTTATTAATGGCATTCGCACGGTTCATTCTTGTGGTACTCAAGAATTTGAGCGTCAGCGTTATTACAAAGCTAGCGACAAGGTAGTAAGTACTACAACTAAAGTTGTATTCACTTGGACACTTGTCAAGCCAATTGCCGAAGGGGTAGCTACTACAGTGTTGGTGGGAATGATTATTTTGGCATTCACTAGTCTAGTTACTAATGGAACGCTACAAGTTGCTTCTCTGTTAACATTTTTCTTTGTGCTATTTCGCTTCATCCCATTTGTTCAAGATATTAATGGCACGAGAGCATTTCTGAGTACTCTACATGGCTCGGCAGACAACATTAAAAATCTGCTAAAAAGTGATGATAAAAATTATTTTCAGGATGGAACACTTAAGTTTAAGGCTTTAGAAAGGGCAATAAATTTAGTATCTGTAGATTTCGGTTACGATGACAAAAATATAGTGTTGCATAACATTACCCTAACCATTGAAAAGGGGAAAATGACAGCATTAGTCGGAGCCTCTGGTGCTGGTAAAACAACTCTTGCTGATTTGATTCCCCGCTTTTACAATGCCACAGAGGGAAATGTTTATCTCGATGAAGTTGATATAAAACTCTTTGAAATTAACTCTCTCCGTCGTCAAATCGCTGTCGTCAGTCAAGATACTTTTATCTTCAATACTGATGTTTGGCAAAATATTGCTTATGGGACTCCACAAGCCACTAATGAGCAAATTCAAGAAGCTGCTAAACTAGCGAATGCGCTGGAATTTATTTTAGAAATGCCCGAAGGTTTTAATACCCAATTGGGAGATCGGGGTGTTAGATTATCTGGAGGACAAAGACAGCGAATTGCTATCGCACGGGCGCTACTTAGGAACCCAGAAATTTTGATTTTGGATGAAGCAACTAGCGCCTTAGATTCTGTATCCGAGCGCTTAATTCAAGATTCATTAGAAAAGCTATCTGTTGGTAGAACAGTAATTGCGATCGCTCACCGTCTTTCTACTATTGCTAAAGCAGATAAAGTCGTAGTGTTAGAAGCAGGACGAATAGTAGAACAGGGCAAATATCAAGAATTACTCGCACGCCAAGGTAAGCTTTGGGAATATCACCAGATGCAATACTATAACTCGTAATTCGTAATACTCGCCTCTGGCGAGAAGCAAGCTACATAATTCGTAATTTGTAATTCACAAGCAAATTACGAATTCATTCTCCTAGTCAATTATTTATAATTTTAAACAGGAAAAATAAATGGTAAATCTAGGCTATCACACTGCTAAAATTCAGGGTAGATTTAATCGCTCCCTATATAAAGCAGCCCTTTCTCAGATTGTCGGCATCCCGATAAAACAAACTCGACAAGTTCCGGTAAGTGTCTATGCTTTCTCATGTGAACGTGATTTACCAGAACAAGTGGCAAGTATTCGCTCATTCATCCGTAATGTCGGCATTCCAGATACATTCGCTGTAGTTTCTGATGGCAGTTACACTGAGTCTAGTTGTAATTTACTCCGCCGTGTCCATCCCTGCGTTAAGGTAATACTTTTACAAAACTTCCTGAGAAAGGATTTACCTCAATGTGTTCTTGATTATGCCCAACTGCATCCACTGGGCAAAAAATTGTCGGCATTAATGTCAATTCCGGTTAATGGAGCTACGATTTACACTGATTCAGATATTTTATTTTTCCCTGGCGGTATTGATTTAATTAATTTGAGTAAATCGGACGATAAATATTCTCTTTATCTACCTGATTGTTCTATATCGCTAGACGATCGCATTATTTATGATGATTCTGAAAAATCAAATCCAGTAAATGGTGGATTTATATTATTTAGGCATGAATTTGACTGGAGTTTTGCTATGGAACGTTTAGCAAATCTTCAAGAAGCTCCTACTTATTTTACGGAACAAACAATTGTACATTTGACAATGCATCACAATCATGGCAAGCCTTTATGCACAAATAAATATGTTCTTAATGTAGAAGATCAGTTCATTTATCCAGATAAATCTGCAAGTAAAAAAACTGCTCTTAGACATTATGTGAATGATATCAGACACAAATTTTGGTTTAACGCTGGCATATAATTTGATGGACTTAAGCCTCTGTTTAGATGAGGAATACAGTTAGTAATAACGTAAAAAGATGGTGGTTAATGCTTAACTCAATCAATGATGCCAAGCGAAATGATGAACTATCGCACAGGGATATTTTTGAAGAAAACCTGATTTATCAATGCTCCAATTTTGATGTAGGTGAGGGCGGAGGTGTTGAAACTTATTTAGCTTCTCTGTTTGAACATCGACCACCTGAAGTTAGCGATCGCGTGATAAGATCGCTGAAGAATGTTGACCAAAGCCAGTTTAAGTTGCTACACCTCCACAGCCCAGATTTACTTTTGCAGCTTACAGGCGAGTGTCCTACGGTTTTTAGTGTTCATAATCACTCATTGTACTGTCCTAGTGGCACGAAGTATTTAGCTGGACAGCAAACAATCTGCGATCGCAACTTCTCTTACTTAGGTTGTACCTGGGGTAAACTAGCAGATAAATGTGGTAGCCGTAGACCGTTAAAAACTCTTAAAGAACTTCAAATTACTCATCAGTTATTAGATGTCTTAAAAAAGGTAAAAATTACTTTTGTTGCTAATAGCGAATACGTGCGTCAAGAGTTGATTAAAAACGGTGTATCTCCTGAACAAATTGTAACGCTACACTGTGGTATCTCTATACCTAAAATAACAACTACACCCTTAAGTTTAGATATCCATCAAAATCATAGAATTTTGTTTGTTGGGCGGATTGTTTCTGATAAAGGTTTGGAATGGCTGCTCAAAACCTTAATACATACAAATCCGCAAATTAAACTTGATATTGCAGGTGAAGGCTGGGAACGACCAAGGTTAGAAAGGTTAGCAAATACACTCGGATTAAGTAACCGAATTACTTGGCATGGTTGGTGCGATCGCAACACGTTAAATAACCTTTACGAACAGTCTTTTGCAGTCATCTTCCCTAGCGTTTGGCCTGAACCTGCCGGTCTTGTAACTCTAGAAGCATACTCTCGTTATCGACCTGTAATTGGTAGTGCAGTCGGAGGTATTCCAGAACATTTGCGAGATGGAGAAACGGGTATTCTGGTTCCAGGTAATGATATCAAAAAGCTGGCAGATGCGATTCATGATTTGTATGGAGATTATGAAAAAAGCCGATATATGGGCGAACAAGGTCATGCTTTATTAATGAAAGAATTTACCATGAATGCTCATGTAAATAATCTCCGAACCATTTATGCAAAAACAATAGCTGAATTTCCTTCTAGAGCGAAAAAAATATATAGCATTCCTCAAGTGAAATAAGCTTAGTTTTGTATAGCAAATTGTCCATCTTTTACCTATAAAATATAAAGAGAAAAACTATGTCATCGTCTCAAGAATCTCAACAGCCTTTAGTTAGCGTTATTATCCCCACCTATAATCGACCAGAGTATCTAAAGCAAGCGATCGCTAGCGCTGTTAAACAAACTTATCAAAATATCGAAATTATTGTTTCTGATAATTGTAGTCCAGAAAATCCTCAAGCACTTGTGGCATCTTTTGGTGATTCACGCATTAGATTTTGGCGACATCAGCAAAACGTGGGGATGATTGCTAATCAGCAACATGGCTTCAAGATGGCGCGAGGTAAATATGTTGCTAGTCTCCATGATGATGATATCTGGAATGAAGATTTTTTAGCAAAGCTAGTACCACCTCTAGAAGCAAATTCTGAGTTAATTCTCGCTTTTTGCGACCAATATATTATAGATGCAAATAGCATAATCAATAATGCTGGAACTGAAGAAAATACACGCGGTTATAAGCGAGACAAACTAGCAAAAGGAATTCATAAACCTTTTTACAAAATTGGCTTGGTAGATAAAAGCATACCCACTGCTGCATCTTGTGTGATTCGTAATAATATTATCGATTGGGATAGTATACCTTCAGAAGTTGGCGGGATGTGGGATTTATATTTAACTTATCTCTGTTGTATATCTGGTTACGGTGCTTACTATTATCCAGAAAGATTGACGCGATATCGTGCCCATGAGCAAACTGACACTATGCTCAGTGGTAGTCGAGATGTGCAGGCAAAAATCCGCAAAGCTAAAAGCGAAATATTTTGTTATCAAGTCTTTATGGAAGACGCTCGTTTACAGCAATTTAAAAGTTATTTTCAACAGAAATGGTTAGAAGGTAATACAACTTTGGGAATTGGTTTGCTACGAAGTGAACAGATAGCCGCAGCACGTCCTTATTTTTGGCAGGTGTTGAATAAACAAAGATTTGATGTGCGAACTATAGGGGCACTAAGTCTTAGTTTTACTCCGCTTTTTTTCGCAGAAAAGTTAATAGAAATTTCTAAATGATAGAGTAATTATGTCTGAATTGGAGATTTTTTTAACGTAGACGCGGAGCGGCTTGCCGCAGGCTACCGCAGAGACGCAGAGAAGCCAGTGCGTTGGGCGGGTTCCCCGACTTAAAGCAACTGGCGCGACACAGAGTTAATAAAAATAAGATTTTTTTGATTTTTACTTTGCGTCTTTGTTTCAGTTTATTTTACCAAGCAAGGTAGTGTATGAAGCTTTGTATTGTTACTCATAAAATCAAAAAAGGTGATGGTCAGGGGCGGGTAAATTACGAAGTTGCTCAAGAAGCAATTTGTCGTGGTCATGAATTGACATTATTGGCTAGTGAAGTCGCACCAGAACTAGAAGAGAATAGTCAAGTTAATTGGATTAAAATTCCAGTCAAAGGCTATCCCACAGAATTTGTGCGGAATTTTATATTTGCTAAAAAAAGCGCAGATTCGTTACGTCAACATCGCTCTGAGATTGATTTAGTTAAAGTCAATGGAGCAATTAATCTGGCTGCGGCTGATGTGAATGCTGTACATTTTGTCCACAGTTCATGGTTGCGATCGCCTGTTCATATTTCCCGCAATCGCCGAGATTTGTATGGTTTTTACCAGTGGCTGTTTACGGCTTTTAATGCCCGTTGGGAAAAACAGGCTTTCCAAAAAGCGCAGGTTGTCGTAGCTGTATCGGAAAAGGTCGCCCAGGAATTAGTTAACATTGGTGTGCCGCGTTCTCGGATTCGCGTAATTGTTAATGGCGTTGATTTAGAAGAGTTTGCCCCTGGCCCAAGCAACCGCCAAAAATTAGGTTTACCGGAGAATGTCACGCTAGCACTGTTCGCTGGAGATATTCGTACACCTAGAAAGAACTTAGATACGGTGCTACACGCCTTGGCGAAAGTTCCCGATTTACATTTGGCGGTGGTGGGACACACCCAAGGTAGCCCTTTCCCAGAATTAGCAGCATCTTTAGGGTTAAGCGATCGCGTGCATTTTGTGGGATTTCGCCGTGATATTCCCCAAATTATGCAAGCAGTAGATTTATTTGTTTTTCCTTCCCGATACGAAGCTTGCAGCCTCGTATTGTTAGAAGCACTTTCTTCAGGACTGCCAGTAATTACTGCCACAGCCACCGGGGGCGGAGAGTTGGTGACACCAGAATGTGGCATCGTCTTATCCGACTCAGATGATATTGATGCTTTGGCTGTAGCACTGATGTCCTTGGTGAGCGATATCCCGTTGATGCAGCAAATGGGCAAAGCTGCTCGCTCTGTAGCAGAACAACATAGCTGGACTACTATGGCACAAACTTATGTGGATCTATTCGAGGAGTTAAGCAAGAATGCGGAACACTGTTCTGATACCGACTTATCGCCGTCCACAAGACCTATCACGCTGCCTTTTGGCGCTACAGGAGCAAACTAAATCGGTTGATCAGGTGATAGTGGTTGTCCGCGATACGGATGCAGAAACTTGGCAATTTCTAGCGCAATTAAACGCGCCCAATCTGCCACTGCATACCGTGAAAGTGACGCAACCGGGGGTAGTAGCAGCCCTCAACGCCGGACTAGCAGCAGTGGAGGGCGATATTGTTTCCATTACTGATGATGATGCTGCACCTCACCCAGATTGGTTAGAGCGCATCGCCGCTTACTTTACCTGTGATAGTCGCCTCGGCGGACTTGGCGGGCGTGATTGGATATACCACGGCAGCAAATTAGAAGACGAATCCCGCCCAGTAGTGGGACAGTTGCAGTGGTTTGGGCGAGTGATTGGCAACCATCACCTGGGAGTGGGAGAAGCCCGCGAAGTCGATATTCTCAAGGGCGTAAACATGAGTTTTCGTAAAGAGGCAATCGGACAATTGCGCTTTGACGAGCGGATGCGCGGCACAGGAGCGCAGGTACATTTTGAAATGGCATTCACTCTGACATTAAAACGGGCTGGTTGGAAGATAATTTACGATCCTAATGTTGCTGTAGATCACTATCCAGCACAACGTTTTGATGAAGATCAGCGAAATAACTTTAATGAAATTGCCTTTATTAATTTAGTCCATAATGAAACCTTAGTTTTACTAGAGCATTTGCCATTTATCCGCCGGATTGTATTTTTATTCTGGGCAGTATTTGTGGGTACATGCGATAGCTTGGGTTTCGTCCAATGGCTGAGATTTTTACCTAGCCAAGGGCAGTTGGCTGGTAAAAAATTGCTGGCATCTTGGCGTGGGCGTTGGCAAGGATATAAACAATTCGTAATGAATTCAATTTCTTCTTAGCTCTAGTAGTCTGTAAAGCTAAAAGTTATGGATAAAAAAGTTCGTAGTAAGGACTTTAGTCCTTACTACAAACCTTAAAAATTAGCTTAGACATTGTACTAGTTAGCATTGGTAAATCTAAAATCTAAAATTGAATGAATTCTAGACAGATACTTTTCAATAGTTTTTTACAAGAAAACTATTCTCCTGAGGAGCGATCGCAACAGGGTTGGATGGCGATCGCAGGCTTTATATTACTGACTGTAGTTTGCTATTTTGCTGGTGCTACCGCCGCATTGCGCCTAATTTACCCGGTGACAGCTTTAATAGTTGCCATATTTTTATACTTGCGGCATCCCATTCTCTATATCAGCTTTACCTGGTGGATCTGGTTTCTCACGCCCTTAGCTACCCGCTTGGTTGACTATCGGGTGGGCTGGGATGCTACCCGTCAGATGCTCATAGCACCCTACTTGGTAGTGTTTGTCACCATTGCAACATTTTTACGACACTTTCCCCGCGCCTCACGTCAAGGGGGCTTGCCGTTTGTTTTGGCTTTTATCGGAGTCTTTTATGGCTTTCTAATCGGTCTGATTTATAACCCACCAATCCCTGTAGCACGCGGGCTGCTAGATTGGCTCAGTCCGATTATCTTCGCTTTTCACTTATTTATAAACTGGCGAGATTATCCCAGCTATCGCCAAAATATTCAGCGAACATTCCTCTGGTGTGTGTTGATTTTAGGAGCGTATGGCGTATATCAATTCGTCGTGGCTCCTGAATGGGACAGGTACTGGCTCATAGAATCAAAACTATTCATGAGTTCTGGAAACCCTGTACCTTTCGGAATGCGTGTCTGGAGTACATTGCACTCAGTCGGCCCCTTTGGTTCCGTCATGCAAGCTGGGTTGCTGTTGTTATTTACTAGTTCAGGAAACTTAATTTTTCCTGCCTCAGCCGTTGGTTACTTGTCCTTTCTGCTGACACAAGCACGGACTAATTGGGGGGGCTGGTTATTAGGAATAATTATGATCATGGGTTCAGTCAAAACCCGGATTCAAATGCGGTTAATCACCGTAATTGTAGTGATGGCAATTTGTGTTGTGCCATTGACAACCATCGAGCCAATTGCTGGGGTTGTAGCAGCGCGTTTGGAAACATTTTCCAATCTTGAAGAAGATAACAGTTTTAAAGATAGATCGGGAAGTTATGACAAAAACCTTGGTTTAGCCCTTTCTAATGGTCTAGGTAATGGGTTAGGAAATATTTGGAAAGTCAACGAAAAAACTGGTCAAATTGAAGTAGTGGTAATTGATAGTGGCATTTTAGATATGTTTTTCACCCTTGGTTGGTTTGGAGCCATCTTTTATATGGGTGGATTAATTTTTTTAATTATTAGTGTCAGCAGTTATGGTGAAGGTCGTTTCGATAGTTTTATCAGTGCTGCCCGCGCTATTGGTATCAGTTCTTCTGCACAGCTAATTATTGGTAGCGGCATGTTAAGTGTCGCAGGGATGATTCTTTGGGGATTTTTAGCTATGGCGATGGCAGGACACAAGTACTATCAACACCAAAAGAATTATGAATTATGAATTAATCCAAAAATATTTGACTATCCTATTGCAATGCACTTGTATTAAGCATTTTCTCTGTGTCCTCTGCGCCTCTGCGGTTCGTTTTGGAAAATTATTTAGGATTGATATAGATTATGAAAGCAATTATTGTAATGCCACTAGCCGAGCAACGAGGTGGCGGTGAAATGATGCTTTGGGATTTGGTGCAGCAAGGGCGTAATGCTGGTGTCGAGTGGCTGGTGATATTTTTAGAAGACGGCCCGATGGTTGAACAAGTAAAGTCCCTTGGCATTGATGCGCGAGTTGTGGAAAGTGGACGTTTACGCCAAATCCACCGTTTTATTACCGCCGTTTTTCGGATAGCTGCGATCGCCCGCCGCGAACGTGCAGATATAATTGTCAATTGGATGTGGATTACGCATATATCTGGAGGTTTGGCGGCGATGCTGGCGGGTTTACCTGCTGTGTGGTATCAGCTAGAAGTACCTAGCGATAAAACTTGGTTAGTGCGAATCGCAACTTTAATCCCATCTCGTGCAATTATCACTCTCTCCCAAGATGGCAAGCAAGCACAGGCAGAGATTTGGCCTCACAGACCAACACCTTTGGTTTATCCTGGTGTTGCATTAGACCGATTTGAGCCTAATGCTTTGCCGTCTCCACAAGAAGCACAGCGAAAACTGGGCTTACCTTTACACGGGCCATTGATTGGAATTGTTGGGCGATTGCAACGATGGAAGGGAATGCACGTATTAGTGCAAGCGATGCCCAAAATTTTACAGAAGTATCCCGATGCTCATTGTGTAGTGGTTGGCGGTAAGCACGATTTAGAACCGGATTATGAGGACTTTTTAAAAGCAGAAATCGCTGCATTAGGCTTGAAAGAGCAGGTAATTATGGCTGGGCTACAGCGTAATATCCCGGAGTGGGTGCAGGCGATGGATGTATTCGTTCATGCATCGGATAAAGAGCCGTTTGGGATTGTGATTATTGAGGCGATGGCGTTGGGTAAACCTGTGATTGCTGGTGATGCAGGCGGCCCGACAGAGATTATTACCGATGGCATGAATGGATTATTAACACCTTACGGTGATGCAGAGAAATTAGCGATCGCAATTCTCCGCTATCTTGACGAGCAAGAATTTGCCCAGAGTGCCGGAGTAGCTGCTAGGCAACGCGCCCTCGATTTCTCAACGCAGAATTATGCTCAAAATTTTATTAGTGTACTTCGTTCTGCTAAGGCTTGATCCTGCGATTTCTCGGCTACGGTGTACACAAGTCATCTGTTTATCTATTTAAAACCTCAAAAAGTCCTGACGGACATCCCTCTCCTTACTAAGGAGAGGGACAGGTTTTACGTAGTAAAACCAGGGTGAGGTTTCTTTGGGCTATTCGATAAACTGTAAATTTCGTCAACAGAGACTTGTGTGTACACACTAGCCTTTTTAAAAGGAGTTACTGCATTTATCCTTAATCTTTGATTACTTGAGCTACTAGCAAAGCTAATGCTGCTGTACCAGCGATCGCACCCCACTGGAGAAGCGGATTTTTATCTAGCCAGTCGGAAACACTAGGTATAACTAAGTTACCATAATCTCCGTTAACTCTGTCGTCTTCAGCAACAGGTTGGTAAAAATTATTTGATGCATCTTCAGATTTCGGCTCGGAAGTATGCTGTAAATTGAAGCCAACGAGCAGTAACAATGAATCTACTAATGGTGGTGAGATACGCTGTACCAAATCTAATATTTTAGCTACATCCCCAACCAAGAAGTCACGAGTTGGATGTTCGGCTGTATAGAGGATAGCATCAGCTACAAGTTTAGGCTCGTAGTAAGGTGGTATCCCGGTAGGTTTTACGCCTAATTTGGTTAGACCATTATTCCAAAAGGGCGTATTAATCACTGCTGGCTTTACACTTGTGACACTGATAGGCCATTTTTCATGTTGCAACTCAACCCGCATCGCTTCGATAAAGCCCTCGACTCCGTGCTTGGCTGCCGAGTAAGCACTTTGGTAGGGGAGCGATCGCCTACCTTCCATTGAAGAGACATGGATCAGTGCGCCCCTTCCCTCACGCTTCAGATGGGGTAGGGCCGCCATTGCACCATACACCTGTCCCATGAGATCGACATCAATGACATGCTTAAACTCTTCTGGTGTTGTATTGTCGAAAGTGGCAAAGATGCCGATCGCGGGGACATGTACCCATGTATCGAGTCGCCCGTACACTTCCAGAGTTTTATCTGCGATCGCCTTAACTTGGTCAAATACTTGCACATCAGCTACGCAATAAGTTGCCTCGCCGCCAAAGCTGCGAATCTCTTCTACTAAAGACTTTAGCTTCGACTCACCGCGAGCGGAGACTACCACTTTTGCCCCGCGTCTAGCAAACTCAAGAGCTGTAATCCGTCCGATACCACTGGAAGCTCCAACGACGGAAACAACTTGCTGATTGATTGGCTTTAATTGCATAAGTGTTACTCCTTAAAAAAATAGGGATTCGTGATTAAAACAATTCTTTCTCAATCCCATGTCACAGGTGACAAGCAAGGAACTGGTTTAACGCATCGGTCAATAACTACTGGAGACAAATCTGTTAACACACCTCCAAATTTACCAAGTGGTGTGCGTACTGCTGAGACAATATAAGCTTCTTCCATACTTCTCATAACTTTAGGGAATTTGGAATTTAAAAATAATGAAACAACTTTGAATTTTAAATCAATTATTTCTAATTTCTGTAATAAATTGCTTTTGCTTGAATCATTTGTTTTGCAATAAAAAGCATAGTTTTAGTTAAACTAAAAGCAAAATTAATTTATGTAATATTACTTTACAATAGGCTTTTTAACAATAAATCCTTCTTTAGAAGGAAATAAATTTTTCTATAAAAATATAACATTTAATATAAAATAGACAGTTCTCGTTTACGTGAGGTACACCCGTAAGGGCACAGCAGTGCTGTGCCCCTACCCCTGGCAATATAATGTTGTACCGCATCTGAATGGGAACCGCTAT
>JAHCSU010000302.1 GCA_023522315.1 Nostoc sp. CCCryo 231-06 | reverse complement strand
AGGAAATATTCTTGAATATCGATGTATTACATCTTGAAGTGCGGAATGTCGGTTAAACGTTCAATTCGTTTTAAACTAAGGTTAATTCCCCAACCCTTCAAAGTTGTACAGGCGGCTTCAAATGAGCTAGTGATTGCACCGTATTGGGCAACTGTTGACCATATCAATGGGGTTAAGCCGTCTGACATCCCTAACCACTTTAATAATGGGCAGAATCCCTGAGTAAGGATTTTATTTTTGGTCGTAGATGTTGACTTTCTTCTTACCATATATGGCAATTTTAAAGTAACTAAAACATTTCCGACTGTTAATATTTGCCGTCTTCTATAACCGTGTCTTTGCATATTGCCATCCCCCCAGCCTCTTGTTTGATTCATCGCTGCTTGATTGGCTAACTGAGATTGAGAGAGGTTATACAACAAAATAGCAATACATTGACCAGCTAAGATAAGTGCAAACTCCCTAATTTTTCCTTCTCTTTCTTTAAAGTTTTGTCCATTCCATTCCGTAATATTCGTCAATTCTAAACATTTTGTTACCTCCGAACAAAAGTTTGATAATGATTTACTCAAATCTAGAGTTGCACATATATATTTTTCCATTAAAGTAGATAATCCCTGTCTCGAAATTATTGCTCCAAGGGAATCCTAACTTTTTTGGGATCAAAAAAGAGAGTTTTGCAAGTCGTGGCTTAAACTCACCTTCCTTCTTATGTATTATTACTATTTAAATTGTATAAATAAATTTTTATTATTGAGATAAGAATTTAGCGATCGCACCGTTTTTCCCAAACCTCACAAAATCGCATTGCTCCCAGTCTAAGAGAATACAGCGATTAGGTAGTGAAGAAAAAGAACAGATAAAAAAAATGCTCTTGGAGAAGAAACCAACCGACTATGGAATTGACCGACAGATATGGACAGGGAAGATAATAATCGAAGTTATACAGCAGAGGTGGGGTATAGAGCTAAAAGACAGTCGCATCTATGACATACTCAAAGAGATGGGACTATCACTTCAATTAGCACATCGTGATTACGAGAATAGCGATCCAAAAGTTCAGAAAGAGTTTGTCGCTACAATAAAAAAAAACTGGCAGAACTAAAGCCTAGAGAGAGGCTAGTATTTTATGACGAGTTTGCTGTTTATGACAGACCGAGCCTGTATTATGCTTGGGCAGAGCGAAATAGCAAGCCAGAGATTCCCAGTAACGAAAAAAGGCAGAGAAACAAAGTCAACGGTATGATCTCGGTTAACGCTGTAACTGGAGAAATCTACTTGCAGTTACAGCCTAAATCAAAAGCCGAAGATGTTGCAGAATATCTTGCCGATTTGTGTAAAGATGCTCACAAAGAAAATGGGTGCGGCTCTTTTAAAAAGAGGAAGAATGAAGTTAGACAAGCATGGGGAGAAATGGTGGAGTAATAGAGCAGCGAGCTTGAGTTACCCGCTTCATCAAAGGAACACCATCAAAATACAACGACAGATGATTACGCTCATATTCTTGCCGTAAATGGAAGCGCCAATATTCATCCCAATCACCACTAATATGGAGGGAACGAAGACGTAAAACAGCTTCCGCACCTTTTAGACTCCATCTTGCACCAGTGATATCCATCCTGTCTTTAACCAAGTGACGGCAAGCACCTTCAATGACTCCTGTGGCAATGGGAAAACCTGCGTTTAAATAGCAGTCGTATTTGAGGTAAGCTTTGTTGTTAAGTAGATAATTAGCGCATTTATCAACATTCAAACGTTCTTGGGATGATAATTGTTGTAAAGTTGCACTGCGTCGCATACCAGAAGCAACCAGACTCGATTTTCCTTGAAGAATAGAGAGTAAACGTTGACTTACCCAACTTTCTGCTGACTTACTAGTATTGGAATAAAAGACAAATGCAGCTTTCCATAGATACTCAATTACATGGATAATATCAAGAACAATAGTCAGGTTTATATGATGTTGGCGTGAAAACTTTTTTAGTAGGTTCAGTTGTGTTTTATTACCATCAACTAAGGCAACCCAATGTTTTTGTTTGTTTGGGTCTCGATGTAATGCTTCGTCAAATGCATTACTAATAACTAATTCTGGCTCTTTAACTAAGCTGGCCCAAACTCGTTTACTTTCGGGCTTCGGACGCTTATCAACACAGGATTTTTCTGGATCAATAATTTGTTCTGGTGTGCGGATAAATGGGGCGATGGTATAAACAGTTGCTACTGTTGCCATCCGTTTCGAGTTACGTTTTTCTCCCTTAGTTAACCTCTTATCGAGTTTCTTGTGATTTAAGAGCGCTCTTTTCTGGGTTTGAGGACGCAAATCTTCTGTGCGTAGAATTACGCCCTTTCCATCTGCACTAATAACTATTATTTCTCCGGTTTTTTCCAATTGGTTCGATTGCTTTGGGTCTGCTTGTCGATGTTTATAGAATGAGTCAAAATCCCCCGCACTTCTACGAGCTAATTCCTCGACTTGCCGTTTTGGTACTTGTGCTGCGGTTGTTTATTTTTTTCTGGCATAGGCCCTGAAATAATCTTCGACATTTTTATCCCCCACCCCAGCATTGAGAGTTTGGGAATTTAATGATAATCTACATTTCATAACGATGTAAAAAAATAACTTTTTTTATAGCTAGTTAAAGATATTTAACAAAAAAATATTAATAATGATTTTTTTACTCAAATATTTTGAACTAAGAAAAAACTTTATTTTTAGTCATTAATTAGTTAAGACTAACCAGCATTTATTAATGCTATATCGGTATAGTAACTGTATTTACAGGAAATTAAATCTGAAATGTTTGTCCTCATCGAGATAACAACTAATCCTACATATACAAAATATATCCAAATCTCTTTGCTAGCAATAATACTTGGTGGTTTTTTACTAGCTACAATTGTTGGTTCAATTGGTTGGTATATTTCAAAACGCCCTGCTGGTTGGGAAAATGCAGAGACTCCGAATTGGATTTTGCAACTTACTAAGAATCTCAACAAAGAGAAGTCATCGGATAATGAGAACTGAGCTAGTTATATGAAAACTTATTTTTAAAATGAAGTAAATTAACTGTAACTAGAAATATTGTAAATCAGTCATGATAATTTATCAAAAATTGCCCAAATTCCGATGTCCTTCTTAGCATTTCGCTACTTAATAGAAATTTAACAGAGGAAAAGATTAAGCATGGATGCAGATGAATTATTGCTGAGATATACAGCAGGACAACGAAATTTCTGTGGGATAAACCTTCAGGGAATATACATGAGAGGGGTGAATTTGAAAGGAGTAAACCTCAGTTGGGCTGACTTAAGTAGAGCTTCTTTGATGGATGTTAACCTTAGTGAAGCCGATCTACGTGGAACTGACTTAAAAGAATCTTTTCTGATATTAGCAAATCTAACTCAAGCAGATTTGAGTTATGCTAACTTAACATCGGCTTATCTAACTTTAGCTAACTTGAGTCAGACAAATCTAAATCAGACTAATTTCACTAAAGCCAACCTCACAAAAGCCAATTTGACTGGAGCAAAATATTTAACTTCAGCCAAACTACACAAAGTTATTATAACTGGTGCAATTATGCCAGATGTAAAAGTACACAGCCAGATGAGTTGGTGGAAACAAACAAGTATTTGTCTAAAAAGTTTGGTTAAAAATAGATTTGATAATTCCTCTGTTAGTAAACAGTGATATACTAAATTATCCCTTTAATTTTTAGTGGGCTATCCACCAGAAGTAAGGGAAAAACAAGAGTACAAATCCGGCACTTGGGTGTAGCTATGAAGGAGACAAAAGTCTCTAAGCTAGAATACTCATTGCCTGTTCATTACCTTTTGTTTTTTATCTGCGAGGTGCGGATAAAGACAAAATTAACATTAGAAATGTTACAGTCTACACATTTGGTTTTTATGCCAGCAAAATTTTACATTCAGACAGAGTGGGCAACTGGTTTTCTTCACTAAAAGTAGGCATAAGATGTCCTACACAAGTTGCGTGTCTGAAAGATGAGTAAATAGCTGGTCAATAATTACTGGCTATTTTAGATATTTAGAAAAAATCAATCAGTACTACATAATAGCGCTTGGATTTGGCATTACTGACTAATCTTGGGAGTAGAGTCTTTGCTCTCATGTAAATAGTAACCAGGAATTGGGAACTATAAAACGAAGAACAAAGCTAGATTTTTCAAATTATGCTCATACCTGTTGAATGTCTCATTCGACTGGTAATCTTTCAGATGTTTTCTAGTTTGATTTCAACCTCTCATAACTATCAGGAGTAAATATGCAAGCAACGAACGTCACTCTGGGAATTCCCAACTTCGACACTATGAATACCCAGGATTATATTGAACTAGAACAGCAATATGGTGCTGATAATTATCATCCTTTAGATGTAGTCATCACTAAAGGAGAAGGAGTGTGGATATGGGATATAGAAGGTAAAAAATATCTGGATTTTCTTTCCGCTTATTCAGCATTAAATCAGGGTCATTGTCATCCTAAAATTCTGGCAGCCATGATTGAGCAAGCTCAGAAAGTCACCTTAACTTCTAGAGCTTTTCGTAATGACCAGTTAGGAATATTTTATGAGAAACTTTCTCAAATTTCTGGTTTACCCAAAGTGCTACCCATGAATTCGGGAGCCGAAGCTGTGGAAACTGCTATCAAAGCCATTCGTAAATGGGCTTATAAGGTAAAAGGTGTACCAGAAAATCAGGCAGAAATTATTGTTTGTAGTAATAATTTTTCTGGGCGCACTATTAGTTTGATTAGCTTTTCTACAGAAGAACAATATCAAGATGGGTTTGGGCCTTTAACTACTGGGTTTAAAGTTATCCCTTTTGGTGATGTTGAGGCATTAGAAAAAGCGATTACTCCTAACACTGCTGCCTTTTTAGTAGAACCAATTCAGGGTGAGGGAGGTATTCTTGTTCCTCCTAATGGGTTTTTAAAGCAAGCAGAACAAATCTGTCGCCATCATAATGTATTACTGGTTTTTGATGAAATTCAAACTGGCTTGGGACGCACTGGCAAAATGTTTGCCCATCAATATGAGGATGTTAAACCAGATGGCATAACTGTAGGTAAAGCCTTATCTGGTGGATTTTATCCAATTTCTGCTTTTATTTCTACTGATGAAGTGATGGGTGTATTTCAGCCAGGAGATCATGGTAGTACCTTTGGTGGAAATCCATTAGCTGCTGCCATTGGAATTGCTGCACTGGATGTAATTATTGAAGAAGAGTTGCCAGAAAAAGCCTTACAACTAGGAGAGTATTTTCTGACAAAATTACAATCAATTGAGAGTCCATATATCAAAGAAGTGCGTGGCAAAGGCTTATTAATTGGCATGGAATTGTACCCAGAAGCTGGTGGTGCTAGACGTTTTTGTAAAGCCTTAGCTAAAGAGGGATTATTAGCTAAAGAAACTAGAGATAATGTCATCCGCTTCGCTCCACCTTTGGTGATTTCTCAAGATGAAATAGATTGGGCATTAGAGAAAATTGAGCGAGTTTTGACAACCACTTGTTAGTTTGACGTAAATTGAGTATGATGGGGGGCTTGTAGTGTTTGAAAAGTCGTTAGTAGCAAAATTGAACAGTCCTTTCATCCAACTCATGAGTATCTGGGAATTGCACGTCAAGTTAAATAAAAGACGGCAATCTGATCCTGGTTTGTCCTGGTACGACCACTGCGAAGCGCCTAGTACATTGGCAAGACTTGCCTTGTAGTCGCTGTGCAGACCGGATGATTTTTATTTTCAATAAAAAGGACAATCTACCATGAATCGTGAAGAACTTTTGCAACAGACTGTGCAACCAATTGACATCAAAGCTTTCGATGTTGTTGGCTTGGTGGAAGCAATGGGTAAGACAGCTTTCCAAGGTCGAAATTTGGGACGGGCAGCAAAAATTTATGACGCAATGCTGCAAGATAAAGAATGTACGATTATTCTGTGTTTAGCTGGGTCTTTGTTTAGTGCTGGACTCAAGGGAATAGTCCACGACTTAATTACTCATAATATGGTAGATGCGATCGTGTCTACTGGCGCTAACATCGTTGACCAAGATTTCTTTGAAGCGTTGGGTTATCGTCATTATGTTGGCGACCCCTTTGCTGATGATGAGGTGCTAAGACAGCAACGGATAGACCGCATATATGACACCTACATTGATGAAGATCAACTGCGGGTGTGTGATATGACGATCGCAGAAATCGCCGAGACTTTAGATAAGCGTCCCTATTCTTCACGAGAATTTATTGAGCAGATGGCGGCTTATTTAGAACGTCGGGGTAACTATGGACAATCTGTGGTACAAGCAGCTTATCAGCACCAAGTACCAATTTTTGTCCCCGCTTTTAGTGACTGTTCTGCTGGGTTTGGTTTAGTGCATCACCAATGGAATTCTCCAGAATCTCATGTAACGATTGACTCGGTGCGAGACTTCCGGGAATTGACGCAGTGCAAACTAGCTTCTAATTACACCGGATTGGTGATGATTGGTGGTGGTGTGCCAAAAAACTTCGCCCAGGATACGGTGGTAGCAGCAGAAATGCTGGGATTTGAAACGAGTATGCACAAGTATACAATTCAAGTTACTGTCGCCGATGAGCGGGATGGGGCTTTATCTGGTTCTACTCTCAAAGAGGCTCATTCTTGGGGGAAGGTAGATAAAGCTACCGAACAGATGGTATTTTCTGAGGCGACTGTGGCGTTCCCACTGATTGCTGGGTATGCATATCATAAAGGTAACTGGCGCGATCGCCAACCCCATCATTTAGCTGAGTTATTCACTAAACCTCAACCCAAGGTAGTGACTGTATAGCAATATTTAAGGAGCAAAGGAATTCCTCTTGCTCCCTATTTTTGCATCTAAGAAGAAGCTGATGTGTAACTTACCATTACTTGGATCAGTTTCTACTGTTGAACCCACACCGAACACTTCACGGATTAAATCAGGTTGTAGTAAATCTTGAGGTGTTCCTACTGCTCTTATTGTTCCATTATTGACAACATAAATGCGATCGCAATAACTAGCAGCCAAATTCAAATCATGCAACGCTGCAATAGTAGTCACACCCAACCCCTTCACCAGTTCCAAAAGTTCTAACTGATAGCGAATATCAAGGTGATTAGTCGGCTCATCAAGAATTAAAAACCGTGCTTGCTGGGCTATGGCGCGTGCAATCAACACCCGTTGTTTTTCTCCACCAGAAAGGGAAATGAAACTACGTTCTGCAAAGTCATTCATTCCCACCTGCACCAAAGCATCGAAGACTATGGAGTGGTCTTTTTCTGTTTCGCGGTCAAATAACCCTTGATGGGCATTACGCCCCATCAATACCATCTCTGCAACAGTAAAGTCAAAGTCAGTAGATGTTTCTTGCAAAACAACTGCGGTAGCTTGTGCCATTTCACGGGCACTCAAATGCCAGATATTCTTACCATTGAGGATTATAAACCCACTATCTGGCTTAAGAACACGATACATACACCTGAGCAAAGTTGACTTACCACTGCCATTAGGGCCAATCAGCCCTACAAACTCACCCGACGACACTTGCAGATTGATGTCATGCAAAATCTGCTTTCCCTCAATACTCCAGGATAGTTGTTTCACCTCTAATTTCATTTCCCAACTCCTTTACCTTGCATCAACCAAATGAAAAAAGGAGCGCCGAAAAGTGCCGTAATAATACCAATGGGCAGTTCCTCTGGGGCGACAATGGTACGTGCTAGGACGTCTGCCCAAATTAAGAAGATTCCGCCCAGGAGCAGACTCACAGGTAACACGCGGCGATGGTCTGAGCCGACGAGGAAACGGACGCTGTGAGGAATCATTAGTCCAACAAAGCCAATGACACCACTGACAGCAACTATTACACCTGTCAACAGTGAGGTAACAAAGAATAACTGCTTGCGGAAGCCATCGGTGTCAGTTCCCAGAGTCCGAGCTGTTTCTTCACCGATAAGGAGTGCATTTAGCGATCGCGTCTGGAGTAACAAATACCCGATTCCCAAGAACAAAGCCAGCACCGGCAGGATTAAGTCTGTCCACGTTGTTCCCGAAAGTCCTCCCAATAACCAGAACAATACTCGTCGTGTGGCTTCACCACTTCCAGCCTTGATAGCCAAGAAACTCGTTACCGCCTCAAACAGAGACGATACTGCTACACCAATTAAAATTAAGCGGGTGGAGGAGAGGTGTCCTTGTCGTCGTGCTAAAAAGAAAACAACAAAAAATGCTAACAGCGCACCGAGGAAAGCCCCAAAAGACAGGGCATACACACCAAAAAATGAGAAAATACCAAATAGGATAACTAAAACAGCACCCACCGATGCGCCAGAGGAAATACCGAGAATAAATGGGTCAGCTAGGGGATTTCGCACCAGTGCTTGCATGATGACACCAACCACTGATAGTCCAGCACCCACAAAAAAAGCCAATAGCACACGTGGAAAGCGGATGAGCCAGACAATTTGAACTTGTGCTTGCGTCCAGTCTCCTGTAATGTTTGGAAACACTTGGGATAAAGCTATCTGCCATACTCTCAAAGGAGGAATAGATACAGGCCCAATCATCACCGCTAACGTCAGAGAAACCAACAATATGACAACCATTGCTACCATTAGCAGCTTGTAGCGTTGCTGCTTATTTTTTCTCAATTGCTTTGGTATTAGATTAGTCATTTGTCATTTGTCATTGGTCATTTGTCATTGGGCATTTGTCATTTGTTTCTCCCTCATCACCCTCATCACTTAAACCTCTCTGGATATAAAGCCTCTGCTAACTGCCTCACCCCTGCGACATTCCTAATTCCTGGCATCGTGTAACTAAAACCGATGACAATAAATTTATCTTGTTGCACTGCTTTTAACTGAGAGTAAGCAGGGTTAGATTTAAGTAATCGACGCTTCTCTTCGGCAGATGACCAGTTAGCATCAATGAGAACAATCACATCTGGTTGACGTGCAATCACATCTTCCCAATTAACTGTTACCCACGCTTTTTTTTCTTGGATATCTTTGAATATATTTTCTCCACCGGCCAATTCAATAATATGATTGGGTATTCCCCAGTTAGAAGCAGTTACGGGAGGATCTTCAGAATCATACCAAAAAATGCGCTTTTTGGTTGTCACTTTGCCTAGCTTTTGTTGGGTTGCTTGGAGTTGCGATCGCAGTTGCACAATTAAGTTTTCTGCTCGTTGTTCTACTGCAAAAATCTGCCCTATTTCTCGGATTTCTTGATATAAATTCTCCATCGTCACGCGCTCAGGTCTAAGTTCTGGGCGATCGCATTCAATGGGCAACAAATAAGAAGAAATACCTAGTTTTAGCAACTCTGACTGTGATCCAAGTGCTTCTTTGGCAAAAGCGCTTTCCTCAGTGGAGAAGACAAAATCCGGCTCAACCCCCAAAAAAACTTCCCGTGACGGGTACTTGGGCGCTAAAACGCGAATTTGGGAATATGCTTGTTGATACTCTGGCAAAATCGGATTATCCAGGTATGCTGTACCAACCATCTGCTTTTCTAAACCCAGCGCTAGCATGACCTCTGTCGCCGATTGCATCATGGTGACAGCGCGTTGTGGTGGTTGTTTGTAGGTAATCGTCAAATCACAGTTCTTAAGTGTAAATGGGGTATATGGTGTTCCATTAGAGGTAGTATAAGTTGGGGCAGTGACATTTCCTGCACACCCTGAAACCATTCCCAGCATCAGCACTGCCAAGACTGCAACAAAAGATTTAAATATCCACATCCGGCAATCTAATTTACTCACACACAACCCTCTTCAAATCCTCTGAAGACAACAAAATCGTAACGAATTAACTTTAGAAACCTCTGCGCTCCTCCGCGCTTTCCTTTGCGTTCCTTTGCGTTAAAAATTTTTACCTATCAAAACTCAACTGACACTGTTCCCAACACTGTAAACGGTGGCGTAGGATCAATACTATACCCATCAACCTCATAATATTTAACATTAGAAATATTCTTGAAATTGACTGCAAATCGATAATTTTGCCGCCGATAAAAGATAGAAGCATCGGCTCGTAAATAACTTGGAAGTTTAAACGTATTCGGTAAATCCACCTCCTGCTCACCGACAAAATACAATCCAGCACCAAATCCTAATCCCTGCAAACTACCACTTTGCAGTTCATAAGTTGTCCACAATCCAGCGCTATGTTCTGGGACACCAAATAATCTGTCTCCTACAGGAATCACACGATCTTTTGTCACTTCTCCATCAATGTAAGCATAGTTGACAATCACTTTCCAACCTGGTGATATTTCACCTGCAATATCTAATTCAATACCTCGACTCCGTTGTTCTCCTGTTTGAATACTAAATAGGTTGTTTACTGGATCTGGTGTCAATACATTCTGCTTGGTAATTTGAAAGAATGCCAAAGTTGCAGAAAGTTTATTGTCAAGAAAATTCTGTTTCACCCCTACCTCAAATTGCTGGGTAGTTTGCGGTTCAAATTCTTCAGTTGTCCGACTTCTGGCTTGAAATTGAGGAGAAAAACCATTAGACCAATTGAAGTAAAGTGAAGTAGCATCGCTTGGTTGATATATAATTCCAACTCGCGGCGAAAATCGAGTATTTGATTGTTTATCGAGAATATCGCCACTCACACGGTCTTGACGACTGTAATCATTAAAGTCCAAGCGACCACCTAATAAAACTTTGAAATTAGGTGTAAGTTCAATTAAGTTCTGCGCGAATAAACCAACATTCTCGGAGACAATTTTTCGACCAAAGGGAGAACCATCTTCTACAGGAATAGGAGTTCCACCATATTGCGGGTTAAAAATATTTATTGATAGTTCAAGGTCTGGGGCAAAAATGTAGTTAAATAAATTTCGGGCTAAATCTACTCCAAACAGCACATTATGGCGAATAGAACCAGTAGAAAACTTGCCAGAAATTTCGTTTTGGAGAGTGATATTTTCGTGTTCCTCATCAGAAGCATAAAAAGAACGGTCTAATGTCTGACGATCCTCTTGCAAAGAACCAGGAGATACCTGTCTTGCGTCATTCAAATTAGCACTGAGGACATTAAATCCTTGGCGAAATTTCCAGTTGTCGTTAAATTCGTGTTCTAATCTATAGGTTAATGAGTTAAATGTCACTTCCCCATTAGCAAAATTGGGTTCTCCTAAAAATCGATTGCGTCCAAGTTGGAGAACTTCTGGCTCAATAGGAAAACCATTATCAAAAACAAAGTTATATTTCTGGTGTTCGTATTCAAAGGTGAGTTTAGTGCGATCGCCTACTTTTATCTCTACCACAGGTGAGATAAAAAAGCTGTCATACTCGACAAAATCACGAAAACTGTCAGAACTTTCATAGGCGACGTTCAAACGATACAGCACTGATTTATCATCTGTCAGTGGCCCGCTAATATCTAAAGTCGGACGCAAAAAGTTGTAACTTCCATAAGTTACACTGGCGCTGTAATAAGGCTCTGCAAGGGGCTTTTTGGTAGTTGTATTAATAACACCACTTCCACCTGCATACTGGGTTGGACTACCACCATAAAGTACCGCTGCCGGCCCTTTGAGAATTTCCAACCTCTCGATATTAGCGACATCTCGCGGACTGAAGTAACCATAATCGGGAAAGCCATTGCGTAAAGTTTCAAAATTGGTGAGAAACCCACGCACCCGAAATCCTAATGACGACAATCCCCCATATCCCCGTTCTGGTTGTACACCACTAACGTTATCCGCCAATTCCGAAAGACGCACAACATTTCGATCTTCAATCACCTGACGAGGAATGATTTGAATTGATTGGGGAATATCCCTGAGTGGTGTATCTGTCCTTGTTGCAGTGCTAGCATCGGGTACTGAATATGTATCGCTCTCCCCTGTAACTGTCAGTTCAATCGGTTCATTTGCATCAGCCAATGGTTGAGTTGGCGGTGTTTCTTGTGAACCCTCCCCTTCCTCTCCCCTTGCTAAGGGGGGTGCTGTAGGCGGGGTCGGGTTTTGCGCTGTCGAGGATGTAACTGGCGTGACGACAAAAATTAAACCTGTATCGCCGTCGTCTAACTCGACTTTTGGGATACCTCCCTCACCCGTTACCGTCACTCGGATACTATTTGTATCTACATTAGTAACTGTTACTTCGCTAATTCCTGCAACAGGCTTGTCTTGACGGAAAGAACTATCACCTGTTAATTGCAGTTGAGCATTAGGGATATCTGCAATTAAGTTATTGTTTTCCCTCTTGATAGTGGTTTGTAACTTGTCAGATGTAGAAGTTTCTAAGAGGATTTCCAATCCGCTAGAAGTTGGGTTCAGGCGCACTCCTGTTACTACTGTGACTTCAATCTGTTGATTCTGCTGCGCTAGCCAGTCCTTAACATTGGTGTGGGGACGTGGAATATCACTCAGTTGGGGAATCTTTGTTATTGGTGGTTCTGCTGACTGGGCTTTTACAGGCTGAGTCCCCAACACACAAATAGCTCCAACAATCCCTAGATAGATCATCTGTCTGAGTTTCAAAATTTTCCTCCACACCACAATATTGATGAAATCAAGACACACCTAAATTGCACGCGATCGCAATAGGCTTTTACTTTCAAGTGCTACAATAAATAATTGAGAATATTTATTAATTATTTATGTTCACATAAATAACCACACTTTAAAAATGCCATACTAACCTCAGCCACTTTTTTCAGAACTATCCTAAAAGCAATCATTTATATCAAAAATTAGCCCTTTGGACATATCAAAGTGGTAAAAATCAAGCACTTCAATAGGAATATCAATAACTCAAGATTTGCTTTGACTGAGATTTTATTAGACTTGAATTGGATAGCCTGTACATGAAAATACTTTCTTTTATCCGCTACTCTAATTGTTTGTGTAAAAAGGTTATGAATTCATTAAACATTGTTATATTTAAGTATTCATATACTTTTGAAATGGAACCTAGTACAGCTTGGGGCAAATGAACTTACCATTATTAGCCTTTAAAAACCATGTTTTTAGCCTTATACAAGGGTAGACGTATTTACGCTGCACGGTACTATAGGTGTCTGAAATTAGCTTTTATTTTCTTTGAATGCTTTGTAAGTTTTATTTCCACTAGATTACTTTTATCAAACATAATACATGCGTCATTCGCCAGAATTCAGAATTGAATTCTGTACGACTGGCAGATGAATAAATGGGTTTAAGACCCCCACCAAATCGTAGATTTGGTGGTCTACAATCAGTGGCGGGTCTGAATCCCCCACTGATTTATTCTGACTCCTGAATTCAGAATAGCTGAATTCTTCTTCAACACAATTAGACTATCAGGTTACTACTAACAAATACACTTTATATAAGTTATATAAAATTCGACAAGTCGTCATATTCATGTTTTTTTATTTCTATCTTAGAAATAAATTTGTGTAGAATGCCCTGAAAATATTGCTACACATAGCTTTTTCCAGTTTAAAATAAAAATATTCATATTGATAAGTGTTTTATAGGCATAATAAAAATGCTATTTTGTCCATTTTAAATATTGTTTTCATATAGCAAGATGCTTGACAAGAGTATAAAATTAATGATAAACATTTTTATTAATCCTAAAGATATTTGAAAAATAATTCAGAATTTATTTCAAAAGTTTAATCGGCGATCGCCTCCTACAACGTACTCTAGGAATAGCTTTGCCTATTTTCGGAGATGTCTAATAAATAAAGGCTTTAAACGCGATGGCGTAACCGCCCAGCGTAGCTGATCGCATTTAACACAACCAGCCAGTTTGGCTCCACATAAATAGTTGTATAAATGGAGTGACATAAATGGGCAAAAATCTTTCCGAGCTACCGAGGGAATTCACCTCGTTGGTTGAACTTCTCCATTGGAGAGCGGTTTTGAAACCTGAGCAAAAGGCTTATTCTTTTCTGCTGGATGGAGAAGTAGAAGTATCATATTTGACTTATGGAGAACTAGATCGCCAAGCTCGAAGCATTGCTGCCCTACTTCAAAGTTATGGAGTCAAAAGTGGAGAGCGTGGACTACTGCTCTACCCACCTGGTTTAGAATTCATTGCTGCGTTTTTCGGATGTCTTTATGCTGGGGTAATTGCAGTCCCAGCTTATCCGCCGCGACCGAACCAATCCCTTTCACGACTCCAGATTGTTGTGGCAGATGCACAGGCTGCGATTGCCCTTACCACCACAACTGTCTTTGCCAACATTGAGCGACAATTTGCCCAATATCCGAATTTACAAATTTTGCGGTTGTTGACTACTGATAACATTACTACCGACTTAGCAGATTCATGGCAACAACCATCTATAAATAGCGATCGCCTCGCCTTTTTGCAGTATACTTCCGGCTCTACGGGTACACCTAAAGGCGTAATGGTGAGTCATGGAAATTTGCTGCATAACGAACTTTTAATTAAGCAGGCAATGCAGCACACAGAAAACACCCTTTTCGTGGGTTGGTTGCCCCTTTTCCATGACATGGGTTTAGTCGGGAATATGCTTCAGCCCTTGTACTTGGGCATACCGTGCATACTCATGTCTCCCGTGGCATTTCTGCAAAAGCCCTTGCGGTGGCTACAGGCGATTTCCCGATATCAAGCAACAACTAGCGGTGGCCCCAACTTTGCCTATGACCTGTGTGTTCGCAAAATTACGCCCGAACAACGAGCCACCCTGGATTTAAGTAGCTGGGAAATTGCTTTTAACGGCGCTGAACCGATTCGGAAAGAAACTCTGGAGCAGTTTACCACTACCTTTGCTGAATGTGGCTTCCGGCGTGAGAGTTTCTATCCTTGTTACGGGATGGCAGAAACAACGCTGATTATAACTGGTGGCAGCAAATTAGTTCCACCTATGTTGTTGCCAGTTCAGTCGGCGGCACTGCTGCAAAATAAAATAGTTCCAGCCAGTGAAAATGAAACTGGTGTACAGACCATAGTTGCTTGTGGTCATGCCTTACAAGATTTAAAGATTGCCATAGTTCATCCTGAGACTCTAACCCGTTGCCAACCTAGTGAGGTGGGTGAAATTTGGGTTGCAGGGTCTAGCGTCACCCAAGGCTACTGGAATCAGCCAGAGCAAACGGATTACACATTCCGAGCCTACCTGAAAGATACTCAAGATAGGCCTTTTCTGCGGACAGGAGACTTGGGCTTTTTGCACGAAGGAGAGCTATTTGTCACAGGTCGCCTGAAGGATTTGATCATTATTCGGGGTCGCAATCATTACCCGCAAGACATTGAATGGTCGGTAGAACAAAGCCACCCATCACTGCAACCTAGCGGTGGTGCAGCCTTTGCAATTGATGTTGCTGGCGAAGAGAGATTAGTTATTGCTCAAGAAGTTAAGCGCGGTTTCCTACGGAATTTGGCGACTGAGGAAGTTATTGGGGCTATCCGTCAAGCAGTAGTAGAAGAACATGATCTGCAAGTTTATGCAGTGTTACTCCTCAAACCAGGTAGTATCCCCAAAACTTCTAGTGGTAAAATTCAGCGCCATGCTTGTCGCACTAGTTTTTTGGCTGGAAGTTGGGAAAATGTGGCTAGCAGCGTTTTAGAACAGGGCTTAGGAAAATCGAACCGCAGAGGACGCAGAGGGCACGGAGAAATAAGAGTTTCAGAGGGTTCTTGCGTAAGTCTTATGGAAGAATCTGATACTACAGTTAGCCTGACTCATGCAGCTGTCCTCGCATTAGAGCCACAAGAGCGTCAGTTACAGTTAACCTGTTATCTTCAGCAGCTAGTAGCTCAGGTTCTCAAACTAGTTTCTTCCCAAATCAATCCACAGCAACCCTTGAATAGTGTGGGACTCGATTCTTTAATGGCAATAGAACTCCAGCACGCCATTGAAACTAATTTGGGTGTAGTCTTACCGATGACTAGCTTTCTGGGGGGTTCCAGTATTAACCAACTAGCAACCGTAGTACTTGCTCAGTTAACAAATGTTTCTTCTGTCCCAAAAAGCGCTCCAGCCGAAGTTAATGAGACTGTCACTGAGTCCCCTCTTTCCTACGGTCAACAGGCTTTGTACTTTTTACACCAGCTAGCACCAGAGAGTCCTGCTTACAACATTGCTAATGCTCTGCGTATTCATGGCGAGCTTGATATTTCTGCATTGCATCGAGCATTTCAGACTTTAGTGGAACGCCATGCAATTCTGGGCGCGACTTTCCTAAATGTTGACGGACATCCTATACAGCAAGTTCATAAGCACGTAGAGGTTTGCTGGCAACAGGAAGATGCTGCAACATGGGATGAGGAATTTTTGAGCGATCGCCTCTTTAAAAAAGCATACCATCCCTTCAATCTTGAGCAAGGCCCCCTAATGCGGGTGAGTCTGTTGACTCGCTCACAAACAGAACACATTCTTTTACTTGTTGTCCACCACATCGTCGCCGACTTCTGGAGCCTCACCGTCTTGATAGATGAGTTAGGAACACTGTACCAGAGCAACAAAAATAATACACCTGTGACTCTGCCTCCTTTGGTCTGGCAGTACAGCGACTATGTGCGAGAACAGGCTCTAATGCTAGGGAATCCAGAAGGAGATCGCCACTGGGACTATTGGCAAAAACAGTTATCAGGAGAATTACCTATATTAAATTTGCCAACTGACCGTCCGCGTCCCGCCATTCAAACCTATCAAGGAGCTTCCTTTAGCTATCAGCTGAGTGCAAAATTAACTCAAGAGCTACAAGACTTCAGCCGCAAACGTGGAGTTACTCTCTACATGACCTTGCTAGCAGCTTTTCAAGTGCTGCTTTATCGTTACACAGGTCAAGAAGACTTCCTAGTGGGTTCCCCCACAACAGGTAGAAGTCGAACTGATGCAGCAGCACTGGTAGGGTATTTTGTCAATCCGGTAGTATTGCGATCGCCTTTGGTGCTGCGCTCCGCGCAATCGCCTTTATCAGAAAATCCCACCTTTGACGAGTTTCTCATTCAAGTCCGTTCTTGTGTGCTGGATGCTTTTGATCATCAAGACTACCCCTTTGCCCGACTAGTTGAGCAACTACAACCAGTGCGAGACGCCAGTCGTTCACCATTATTTCAAGTGATGTTTGTCTTGCAGAAAGCGCATCTACTCAACGAATCAGGTTTGGCAGCCTTTGCTTTAGGGGAAACAGGAGCAAGGATAAAATTAGGGGAACTAGAACTAGAGTCTTTAGCCCTCGAACAGCGAATTGCTCAGTTTGACCTCAATCTAATCATGGCTGAGGTGGATGAAACACTATCTGCTTCTTGGCAATACAACACAGACCTATTCGATGCTGCTACTATTGCGCGGATGGCTGGTCATTTTGAAACTTTATTAAAAGGTATTGTTGCCGACTCACAGCAGCACGTCTCACTTCTACCACTCCTTACCGAATTAGAACAGCAACAATTATTAGTCGAGTGGAATCAGAACCAAGTAGATTACGCCACTAAACCTTGTCTCCATCAACAATTTGAGGCTCAAGTAGAGCAGACACCAGATGCAGTAGCGGTAGTATTTGAAACGGTACAACTCACTTATGTCGAATTGAATCGACGAGCCAATCAATTAGCACATTATCTGCAAACTCTGGGAGTAGAGCGAGAGGTGTTGGTTGGAATTTGCCTAGAGCGATCGCTCTTAATGGTAGTGAGTATCTTAGCGACTCTCAAAGCAGGAGGAGCTTACGTTCCTCTAGATCCCTCCTATCATCAAGAACGTCTGGCTTTCATGGTGGAAAATGCCCAGGTTTCAGTGTTGCTAATTCAAGAGAAATTCCTCGCAGCTTTTCCTGAGCATGGGGCGCAAGTGGTCTTAGTGGACAAAAACCATGAGGTTTGGACTAGTGAAAGTGGGGACAACCCAGTTAGCCAGGTGACAACTGATAATTTAGCTTATGTGATTTACACCTCCGGCTCGACTGGCAAACCAAAGGGGGTAATGAACACCCATAGAGGAATTTGCAATCGTCTATCTTGGATGCAGGAAACTTATCGACTGACAACGGTAGACAAAGTGTTGCAAAAGACACCCTTCAGTTTTGATGTCTCCATTTGGGAATTCTTCTGGCCTTTGACTACCGGAGCGCGTTTAGTGGTAGCTTGTCCAGGAGGTCATCAAGATAGCGGCTACCTTGTTCAGATAATTGCCCAGGAACAGATCACTACGCTGCATTTTGTTCCTTCAATGTTGCAAGTTTTTCTTGAGGAACCTGGGCTTGAGGCGTGTCAATGCTTGAAGCAGGTGATGTGTAGTGGTGAAGCCTTACCTTTGAAACTACAAGAACGATTTTTTGCGCGTTTGGATGCAGACTTACACAATTTGTACGGGCCAACGGAAGCTGCGATCGATGTCACATTCTGGGCTTGTGAACGTGAGAGTCGTAAACACACTGTTCCCATTGGCCGTCCCATTGCCAATACGCAAATTTATTTGCTAGATAATCACTTGCAACCAGTACCTATCGGTGTACCGGGGGAACTACACATTGGCGGTGTGGGTTTAGCACGGGGTTATCTCCATCAACCAGAATTAACAGATATTAAATTCATTGCCAACCCCTTTGGCGATTTTGGATTGCCGATTTTAGATTTTAGATTGGGGGATTCTGCTCAGAATCCAGAATCTTGGCAAACTTACACGCAATTTAGTAATCCAAAATCCAAAATCCAAAATCCAAAATTAGAACGTCTTTACAAAACTGGGGATTTAGCACGCTACCTGAGCGATGGCAACATTGAATATTTAGGACGACTTGACGATCAAGTTAAATTGCGGGGGTTCCGGATTGAGCTAGGAGAGATTGAAGCGGTACTGAGTCAACACCCAGCATTGCGGGAAGTTGTTGTTTTGATGAGGGAAATTGAGAAGAAGGAACAGAACCGAGATTTCACACCACTGGTTGACGTAGAAAATTCATCAACAATTACTGGTTTGCGTCGCTTACTCAAGGGAGAATTGGCTAATTCTCAGGCAGATTTTAGGAATCAGCAATTAGTTGCTTATTGCGTCACCCGTCATCAACCAGCACCCACTACTAGCGAATTGCGTCGCTTTCTCTTAGAAAAGCTCCCTGATTACATGATTCCAGCGGCTTTTGTCATACTGGATGCACTGCCTTTAACGCCGAATGGTAAGGTAGATCGGCAGTTTTTACCAATTCCTGGTAAAGTCAGACCTGAATTGGAAAAAGCTTTCGTAGCACCTCGCACTCCTATAGAAGAGGCATTGGCACAGGTTTGGGCAGAGGTGCTGGACATTGAACAAGTGGGCATTCACGACAACTTTTTTGAGTTGGGAGGAGATTCGATTCGGAGTATCCAAGTGCTAGCTAGAGCCACTGCAAAAGGTTTAAGCTTCTCCTTAGCGCAGATTTTCCAGCATCAGACTATCGACTCACTGGCACAAGAAATTACCTTTGTGGAACCCAGTGCTTTAGTAACTCAGAAAACAGAGCCATTTAGCCTGATTTCCCACACAGAACGGCAAAAGCTACCCAAAGATGTAGAAGATGCCTATCCTTTAGCTAGGGTTCAGGCTGGGGTGATTTTTCACAGTCAGTCCATGCCTGATGAGCCGATGTACCATGATATTTTCCTTTACAATTTGCAAGTTCGTCTAGATATTCAGTTGTTTCAAAAAGCTCTACAGCACATTGTCGATCGCCATGCTATTCTGCGGACATCCTTTGATCTCACTAACTTTAGTGAACCTCTACAGTTAGTTCATCAACAAGTTACTGCTCCCTTTCACGTCGAGGACTTGCGCGATTTCTCACCAGAGCAACAACAACAAGCACTTTCCACCTGGATAAAAGCTGAAAAACGACGAAATTTTGATTGGTCTTCCCCGCCATTTATTCGCTTTTTCATTCACCGCCTTACAGAGCAGTCTTTTTATCTCACCTTTAGCTGTCACACTTCTATTCTTGACGGTTGGAGCAAAGCTTGTTTGCTGACAGAATTGCTGCATCATTATTATGCTCTGCTCAACGGTAAAAGCGAAGCCATTGAACCAGCCCCAGCTATAACTTATCGAGATTTTGTTGCCTTAGAGCGTGCAACATTGCAATCGCCAGACACTCAAGATTTTTGGAGGCAAAAATTAGCCGATTGTGTAACCACGAGAATAGCCCGTTGGGTAGGGCTTCACCACAGCACAAATACCCCGGAAATTGGCTTTTTAGATGTCCCCATCTCCCCTGAACTTTCTGAGAAATTGCAAAAACTAGCCCGATTAGCAGAAGTCCCCCTCAAAAATGTCTTGTTAGCTGCACATATCAGGGTGATGAGTTTGTTAAGTGGCGAGAGTGATGTCCTCACAGGGCTGGAGTCTAATGGTCGATTGGAAGAAGCTGACGGAGAAAAAACTCTGGGAATCCATTTGAATACGGTTCCCTTGCGTTTGCAGCTGATGGGGGGAACTTGGCTAGAGTTGGTGCAGCAGGTTTTTGCAGCTGAACGAGAGTTGTTACCCTTCAGGCGTTATCCCTACGCAGATTTACACCAACTTGTTGGTCGTCAGGCTCTCCAGCCCCTGGTTGAAACTGTTTTTAATTACACTAATTTTCATGTTTATGAGAGTCTGCAAAGTCTCAAAGATTTGGAAGTTTTAGGGGCGAGGGGTTTTGGTGAAACTCATTTTACCTTGCGGTCTGAGTTTAATCTCAATCATGCCTCAGATTGCATCCAACTCGATTTAGAGTGCGACTTAACACAGATAAGTCATGCCCAGTTAGAGACTATTGGCAGTCATTTTAGAGAAACACTAACGGCAATGTCTGCACAGCCGTTGGCACGTTACGAGTCTCAATGTCTTTTGGGCGATCGCCAACGGCAAATGTTGCTCGGAGAATGGAATAACACCGCCACTAAATATCCCCAAGACTGCTGTATCCATCAACACTTTGAGGCTATGGCAGCACAAAATCCTGATGCGATCGCGATCGCCTTTGCAGGTGAACAACTCAGCTACCAACAGTTAAATCATCGAGCTAATGCCCTAGCTCATTACTTGCAACGTTTAGGAGTAACTTCCGATGTGCCGGTGGCTCTCTGTGTCGAGCGTTCTTTAGAGATGATAGTAGGAATTTTGGGAATCCTCAAGGCAGGAGGAGCCTACGTACCTTTAGACCCAACATATCCCCAAGAAAATCTCGCTTTTATACTGCAAGACGCTCAAGTGCCAGTCCTGCTGACTCAGGCACGGCTAATAGCAGATTTACCTACCCACACAGCCCAGATTGTCTGCCTAGACTCAGACTGGCAGATCATAGCGCGGGAGAGTCCAGAAAACCCCAGCAGTACAAGCACATTAGAAAACCTCGCCTACATTATTTATACATCAGGCTCCACAGGTCAACCGAAGGGAGTACTCGTTACCCAGCAGAATTTAGTCCATTCCACCTTGGCGCGGATTGCTTATTACTCAGAACCCGTTACCAGTTTCTTATTAATTCCCTCTTTTGCTTTTGATAGCTCAGTTGGCTGCATATTTTGGACATTATGTCAAGGAGGTAGGCTGGTTCTGTTAAGAGAAAGTTCCCAGAGAGATATTTGGGAATTAGCCAAGTTGATTCTTCAACATCAAGTTTCACACTGGTTGAGTGTTCCCTCACTCTACAGCGCTCTTTTAGCACACACAGATATAACTGGGCTTGGCTCTTTGCAAACAGTTATTGTTGCTGGGGAATCTTGTTCTACAGAGTTGATTGAACGCCATCATCAGTTACTACCCTATACATCCTTATTTAATGAGTATGGCCCAACAGAAGCAACAGTATGGAGCAGTATATACAATTGTCAAAACCATGATTTGAAAAATCCTGTGCCAATTGGTCGTCCAATTGCTAATACTCAGATTTATTTACTAGATTCTCATCTCCAACCAGTACCAATTGGGGTTACTGGTGAAGTTTATATTGGTGGTTTGGGTGTAGCGCGGGGTTATCTCAATCGTCCAGAACTAACTACCCAAAAGTTTATTTCCAACCCGTTTAAAGGAAGCAGGGGAGCAGGGGAGCAGGGGAGCAGGGGGAGAGAAGAGAGCAGGGGAGCGAAAGAAGATCAATCAGCAAACTTTGATCGCTTGTACAAAACTGGGGATTTAGGGCGTTACCTTCAAGACGGCAACATTGAGTTTTTGGGGCGCATTGATCATCAGGTGAAGATTCGCGGGTATCGGATTGAACTAACGGCCATTGAGGCAATTTTACTCCAACATCCTGTTGTTCGGGAAGCGATCGCCACACTTATAGAAGACTCAGGTAGCAAACGCTTAGTCGCCTACATCGTACTACAGCAAAAACCAGCACCTACAACCAAGGAATTGCGGAGTTTCTTGCGGCAGAATTTACCAGAATATATGCTTCCTAGCACCTTTGTCATCTTAGAAGAATTGCCATTGACACCTAGCGGCAAAGTTGATCGTCGCCGTTTGCCAGCACCGGAGCAGGTACAATCCGATGAGGAAAAAATGGCTTATACTGCACCCCGCACGTTAGTAGAAGAGGTGTTAGCTACAATCTGGAGTCAAGTTTTGGGAATTGAGCAGGTGGGTATCCACAACAACTTTTTAGAGTTGGGAGGTGATTCGATTCAAAGTATTCAGGTTGCAGCTAAAGCTTATGAAGCGGGGTTGAAATTCAGTATGAATCAGTTGTTTGCATATCCAACAATTGCAGAGTTAGCAACAGTTGTGGAGACAATTTCCGTTCCCCAGGAGGAAGTTGCGCCAATTGCTCATTTTTTGTCCACCGATACGCCAAGCTTTAAACCTTCAGACTTTCCAGAAGCTGAATTAACTCAGGAAGAACTAAATAAGCTTTTTTTGAACAACAGGTAAAAATTTCAAGGTATGCAAGCTCAAAATATCGAGGACATCTACACACTTTCGCCGACGCAACAGGGTATGCTGTTCCACATCCTCTCGGCTCCAGATTCGAGGATGTATGTGGAGCAAACAGTATGTACCTTGCAGGCAACTCTCAACATCTCAGCTTTTGAGCAGGTTTGGCAGCAAGTAATAGACCGACATCAGAGTTTGAGGACAGCTTTTGTCTGGCAAGGTCTGAATCAGCCAGTTCAGATAGTACACCAACAAGTTATAATGGCGATCGCGCACTATGATTGGCGTGATCTTTCAACGACTGAACAGGAAGCACAACTACAAAGTTACCTGGAAGCAGACCAAAAAAATGGCTTTGATTTGGCTCAACCACCCTTAATGCGGCTGGCTTTAATTCAGACAGAGGTGGATACTTACCAATTTATTTGGAGCATTTGTCACCTAGTCTTAGATGCGTGGTGTGTGAATACAATCCTCAAAGAATTTTTGTCTTGCTACGAGGCACTTTGTCAAGGCCGGATTTTGCAGTTGCAACCAAGCCGTCCTTATCGGGATTACATCAGTTGGCTGAAACAGCAAGATTTATTAGAGGCTGAGGTCTTTTGGCGAAAATATCTTCAGGGCTTCACAACACCAACTTCTTTGACAGCAGATTGGAAAAGTCAACAAGAAGGTTTCAATCAACAACAAGTCCAACTTTCGCTAGCAACCACAGAAGCACTTAAGTCTTTAGCGCAACAACATCATTTGACCTTGAACACCTTATTACAAGGGGTTTGGGCATTGCTGTTAAGTTATTACAGCCATGAAGCAGATGTGGTGTACGGAACCGTTGTATCTGGACGACCACCAACATTATTAGGGGTTTCCTCTATGGTGGGGCTTTTTATCAACACCCTACCAGTGCGCGTACTCGTGTCTGGTGAAACTTCGCTTTTATCTTGGCTAAAAGAACTCCATTCCCAGCAGCTTAGTATACTTAGATACGAATGTACCCCTCTAGTTCAAATCCAGAATTGGAGTCAAGTACCTCCAGGGATACCTTTGTTTCAGAGCATTTTGGTATTTGAAAACTCCTCAGCTAATATTTCTAGTTTACCTACAGGAAACTTGAGAATTGATCATGTCCGCTCTTTTATCAACTCTAACTATCCTCTTGTTCTTTTAGTTAAACCTGGGTCGCAGTTATCGTTGAATATATTTTATGACTTACGTTACTTCAATAAAATGACGATAACTAGAATGTTGAGTTATTTGGAAGTGCTGCTAAACAATATAGTTGCAAATCCCGACACTAAACTGGGAACTTTGACCCATAGTATTGTCGATATTGAACAACAGCAACTACTAGTTGAATTCAACAATACAAAAAGAGATTATGTCAATGACAAGTGTATCCACAAATTAATTGAGTCACAGGTAGAACGTACTCCCGAAAATGTAGCGGTGGTGTTTAAAAATGAGCAATTAACTTACCGAGAACTGAACACCAGAGCCAATCAACTAGCACACCGTCTTCAAGCTTTGGGAGTTGAACCCGATGTATTAGTGGGGATTTGCGTAGAACGCTCTTGGGAAATGCTGGTAGGTATACTAGGCATTCTCAAAGCTGGAGGAGCATACGTACCAATCGATCCAATGTATCCCAACCAGCGATTGAGTTATATGCTGGAAGATTCTCAGGTATCAATAATATTGACCCAAGAACGGTTGGTGAAAAATTTACCTGATATTGGAGCGCAAGTGCTTTGCTTAGATACTCTTTGGGATGAAATTGCTCAAGAAGGTGATGAAAATCTCAAAAGTGAAGTGAAGACTGATAACCTGGCTTACTTAATTTATACTTCTGGATCTACAGGACAACCGAAAGGAGTGCAGGTTACTCATCAGAACTTAGTTCACTCGACAACTGCTCGGATTTGTTATTATGAGCAACCTGTGACAGGCTTTCTCTTAACTTCACCTTTTGCTTTTGATAGCTCTGTTGCAGTGATTTTTTTGACACTTTGTCAAGGGGGTTTTGTCTCTGTTTTACCGGAAAATTGGCAATTAGATATTAAACAGATGATAGAGGCGATTGCTCAACAACAAATTTCCCATTTATTATGTCTACCATCTCTCTACAAGCTGATTTTAGATCAATCCAAATCACAGCAAGTAGTTAGCCAATCAAAGTTTACGGAATTAGATAACGAACCGCAGAGGCACAGAGAACACAGAGGAAGAGAAGGAGAGAGTTGGTTTACTCAGCAAAGTTGCTGTGATGCACTAGTTAGTCTAAAAACTGTAATTGTCGCTGGGGAATCATGTCCCAAGGAGCTTGTTAAGCAACATCGTGAATTATTACCACAAGTCAGCTTATTTAATGAGTATGGCCCCACAGAAGCCACCGTTTGGAGCAGTGTATACAATTGTCAAAATCATGATTTAAATCATTCTGTTCCTATTGGTCGCCCGATTGCGAATACTCAGATTTATTTACTAGATTCCCAACTCCAACCAGTACCAATTGGTGTATCTGGAGAAATATATATTGGTGGTTTAGGTGTAGCGAAAGGTTATCTGAATCGTCCAGAACTAACTGCTCAAAAGTTTATTCCCAATCCATTTAGCGATGAACCAAATGCACATCTTTATAAAACTGGAGATTTAGGGCGTTATCTTGCAGACGGTAACATTGAATTTCTTGGTCGTCTCGATCAGCAAGTAAAGATTCGCGGGTATCGGATTGAGCTACCTGAAATTGAAGCCGTTCTGAATCAATACCCAGATGTACAAGAAGCGATCGTTGTCGCCCAAGAGGATATCGACACTCACCACCGTTTAATAGCATATATTGTCCCACAAAAGGAGCAAGTACCCACAGTTGATATCCTGCATAGCTTCTTAAAAAATTTCTTGCCAGACTATATGCTGCCTTCGGTGTTCGTAATGTTGAAGGCACTACCACTAAATCCTAATGGCAAAGTAGACCGTCAAGCCCTTCCCATTCCCGATCAAGAAAGACCAAATCTAGAAGCAGCATTTGTCCCGCCTAGCACTCCCATTGAAGTAGCACTAGCAGAGATTTGGTCACAAGTTCTGAGTATAGAAAAAGTGGGCATTCACGACAACTTTTTAAAGTTAGGCGGAGACTCACTTCGTAGCATTCAAGTATCATCCAGAGCTAATGACCGAGGATTAAATTTTTCTTTACAAGAGTTTATTCAACATCCCACAATTCATCAACTTTCCCAAGTTATTAAAACTAATCAGGAACTACGGATACCCGCAATACAGCCAGTATCTCGTGACCAATACCGCATTTAAATAATTCGTAATTCGTAATTCGTAATTCGTAATTAAGTTTTGCGTTAGCGAGTCCGCGAGCGTCTGGTGATTTTAACCCCACTGCAAAAGTTGTCGCTATTTAGAAGCGAGGGACTTATCCCATTTCTTTGTGAGGCTGCGCCAAACTCTTTTAACTTCTTTCTTTCTTCGTGTCCTTTGTGTCCTTTGCGGTTCGTTTCCTCATTCTTTTATTCCTATCTTCAGACAGGATAATAGTAAATTTTAAAATTGGTAGTCAACAAGATAGTTCAAGTCTAAATTCCCAACTAATTCAATTACGAATTACGAATTATTTTAATGGTTTCTGAAATTCACAACAACGATTTATGACAGAGCAACTATTTGTTTTTCCTACATCTTTTGCCCAGCAACGACTGTGGTTTTTGCATCAGCTAGAGCCGAATAGCCCAGTGTATAACCTTCCTTATGGGTTGCGAATAGGTGGTAATTTGAAATTGGAGGCTTTGCAACAGGCTTTTGAAGCGATCGTAAATCGCCACGAGATCCTGCGTACTACTTTTACCACGGTGGATGGAAATCCGATGCAAATCATTGCCAAAAGCCGAGCAGTAGTCATACCTGTGGTGAATCTCAGTGAATGGTCGGAAGTAGACCGAGCAGCCCAAGTCCAGCGACTGATTACCAAGGAGGCAGAATATCCCTTTGACCTGGCACAGGGTTCGTTACTGCGTGTCACCTTAATACAATTAGGTGATAAAGAATATCTGCTGTTGCTAACGCTACATCACATCATCTTTGATGGTTGGTCGATTGGGGTTTTCATCGGAGAATTAATAGCGCTCTATAAAGCTTTTTCTACTGGGACTGCTTCGCCACTTCCCGAACTGCCCATACAGTACGCTGACTATGCCATCTGGCAACGAGAGTGGTTGCAAGGGATGGCACTTAAAACTCGTTTAGACTACTGGAAACAACAGCTAGCTGGTTCCCTACCCGTTCTGGAATTGCCCACAGACCGTCCAAGATTAGCAGTCCAGAACTTTCAAGGTGCAACTGAGTCTTTTTCATTGTCTTCTGATTTATCGCAGGCACTCAAGCAGATTAGCCAGCAAGCAGGAATCACTTTGTTTATGACTCTGTTGGCAGCATTCAAAACATTACTCTACCGCTATACAGGAGAAGGAGACATTATAGTAGGTTCACCTACTGCTAACCGCAACCGCCCCGAAATTGAAGGATTAATCGGGTTCTTCGTTAACACCCTTGTTTTGCGTACCTACCTTGGGGATAACCCCAATTTTCGGCAGTTGCTTTTACGAGTACAGGAGGTAACTTCAGGGGCATTTGACCATCAAGACTTGCCTTTTGAGAAGCTGGTAGAAGAAATGCAGCCGGAGCGCAGCCTCAGCCATACGCCACTGTTTCAGGTAATGTTTGTCCTGCAAAATGCACCGATGCCACCCTTGGAGTTGCCAGAACTGATCTTGAATCCTGTGATAGTGGACAGCAAGACAGCCAAGGTTGACCTGTCTCTATCGGTGACAGATACGCCGCAGGGACTAATTGGGAATCTAGAATACAACACTGACTTGTTTGAAGCAGCCACTATTAAGAGAATGGTGGGGCATTTCCAGACAATGCTTTCAAGCATTGTGGTTAATCCCGACCAGCGTCTCAGTGACTTGTCAATCTTGACAGAAACAGAACGGCAGACTTTGTTAGTAGAGTGGAGCAGCACAAAAACAGAAAATTTGCAAGACTTGTGTATCCATGAGTTGTTTGAGGCTCAAGTACAACAGACACCGGATGCTGTTGCAGTCGTCTTTGAAGGGCAACAGTTAACATACCGAGAACTCAATGATAAAGCAAATCAGCTAGCGCACCATCTGCGTTCAGCGAAGCTGTCGCGTAGCGATTCGCTTGGTGTCAGACCAGAGGTGTTGGTAGGCATTTGTGTAGAGCGATCGCTTTTAATGATTATAGGTTTGTTGGGCATCCTCAAGGCTGGTGGGGCTTATGTACCGCTAGATTTTGCTTATCCCCAAGAGCGTTTGACCTGGATGTTATCAGATTCACAGGTGTCTGTCATCTTGACTCAGAAGCATTTGCTGGTAGAACAAGAGTTTGATGGACTGTATGTAATTTGTTTGGATACAGACTGGGAAGTAATTTCTCAAGAGAGTCAAGAGAATCTCGTCAGTGGTGCGACACCGGAAAATTTAGCATATATCATCTATACGTCAGGTTCTACAGGCAAACCAAAAGGAGTGATGATTCAACATCAGTCTTTAGTGAATTTCGCTCTTGCGGCAATTGTTGAATATGGGTTTACTCAGTCTGATCGCATTCTACAGTTTGCCTCTATTAGTTTCGATGCGGCAGTCGAAGAAATTTATCCCTGCCTGATCTCTGGTGGCACGCTGGTGCTACGTAATGAACAGATGTTAATTGACATAACGAATTTCCTCAAACAATGTCAAGAGTGGGAAATTACGGTACTAGGTTTGCCAACTGCATACTGGCACCATCTGACTTTCGAATTAACGAGGATACAGATGAGCCTACCTGAATCATTGCGCTTGGTAATGATTGGAGGAGAGCAGGTACTCCCAGAACGAGTAAGAATGTGGCAAAAGTATGTAGGTGATTACCCGCAGCTATTCAACGGATACGGGCCTACAGAGGCAACTGTAGTCACAACAATTTATAAGTTACCAAAAGCTAGCTTTTCATCAGATAGTACATTGTCAGGAGTACCCATTGGTAAGCCTATTGGTAATGTTCAAGTGTATGTGTTAGATAAATACCTACAGCCAGTTCCTATTGGTATTCAGGGAGAACTCTATATTGCTGGTGCTGGTTTAGCACGAGGTTACTTGAATCGCCCAGACTTAACTGAAGAAAAATTTATTCCTAATCCCTTTAGCGATTTGAGATTGGGAGATTGTAGTGAAAATCTAGAAGATTGCGATCGCACACAATTTAGCAATCCAAAATCCAAAATCGTTCGACTGAGCGTAGTCGAAGTCCAAAATCCAAAATTAGATCGCCTTTACAAAACTGGGGATTTAGTGCGTTATCTCCCAGACGGCAACATTGAGTTTCTCGGTCGTATTGATAATCAGGTGAAGGTGCGCGGCTTTCGCATCGAACTTGGAGAAATTGAAGTAGTACTGACTCAACATTCCGAGATTAAGGAAGTTGTAGTCATCGCTCAACAAGATGCTACGGGCAACCAATACTTAGTAGCTTATGTGGTTCCCACTTCAAAGTCTGTTCTGAAGAGCAGTGAACTACGCCGCTTTCTCAGGGATAAGTTGCCTGAATATATGCTGCCAAAAGTCTTTGTGATGTTAGAAGCACTACCACTCACTCCTAACGGGAAAATAGACCGTAAAGCTTTACCAATAGCTGACCAAAACCCTTATGATGATGACACAATTTACGTAGCGCCACGTACATTAACTGAGACTAAATTAACGGCAATTTGGTCTGAATTACTTCTTCGGGAACAAGTTGGTATTAATGATAACTTCTTTGAGTTGGGTGGTCATTCCTTACTGCTGACTCAGATGATTTTTCGAGTGCGTGAAACTTTTCAAGTAGAACTACCCTTGCGTAGTCTATTTGAAATGCCTACGGTAGCTGCCCTAGCCGAAAGTATTGAGATGGTTCAAAACACAGGTTCTAATACTACTGCTCGGAAAACTATTGTGGATCTGCAAGCTGAGGCCGTTCTCGATCCCTCAATTTGTCCTGAAGCTCTCCCAAGAAATTATACAACCGAGCCAGCTAGTATTTTATTAACTGGAGCGACAGGTTTTTTAGGAGCTTTTTTTTACTTGATGAACTTCTCCAAAAAACTTCAGCAGATATTTATTGTTTAGTACGTTCTACTGATACTGAATCAGGCAAAAATAAGCTCCGCCAAAACCTGGAAATGTATTCACTTTGGAACGAACATTTAAGTTCCAGAATCATCCCGGTTGTAGGAGATTTATCTAGGCCATTTTTTGGACTATCTCAGGAACAGTTTCTGCTATTGGCAAATAATATAGATGTTATTTATCACAATGGTGCTTTAGTTAATTTTATTCATCCATACGAGCAGATGAGGGCGGCTAATGTTCAAGGAACCCAGGAAGTTTTGAGATTAGCAAGCTTAATCAAAGTCAAACCTGTGCATTACGTTTCTACCCTTTCTGTTTTTCCCGCACAAAGCGATTCGGAAGTTCAAGTATTCCGAGAAAAAGACTATTTGGAACACGGTGAAATTCTCGAAAGTGGGTATGCTCAGAGTAAATGGGTGGCAGAAAAGTTAGTAGCGATCGCACTTTCTAGAGGGCTTCCTGTCACTATCCACAGACTGGGAAGGATCACAGGAAATAGCAAAACAGGGGTCTGGAATACAAATGACTTTATGTGCCGCATGATTAAATGCTGTATTCAGCTTGGTAGTGTGCCAGAAATTACTGGTTTAGTGGACATGACCCCTGTAGACTACGTAAGTCAAGCGATCGTTTATTTATCTCAGCAAAAAGAATCAATCGGAGAAGTTTTTCACTTGCTTAATCCCCACCCAATTAAACTAGAGGAACTCATGGGGTGGGTACGTTCTTATAGCTATCCACTGCGGCTAGTTGCATACGAGGAATGGCGACAAGAGTTGATAACTGCTGCAAAGCATTCTCCTGATGCAACGTTGTATTCCCTTTTGCCTTTGTTTCCTGAAAATAGATCCAAAAATCAGATATCCATCGAAGAGAGTCTTTCTCAATCAAAAATGACACAGTTCGATTGCCAAAACACGCAGGGTAAGCTGGCAGATACTTCTATTGTATGTCCTGCGATCGATGACGAACTTCTGAAAAACTACTTCTCTTACTTCACTCATCATGGTTTCCTAAATTACCCACATCTGTAGAATGCGAATATTTACCCTGATCTGGTTTGGGCAGCTTGTCTCATTTATCGGCTCTGGGCTGACTCGATTTGCTTTAGGTGTCTGGGTATATCGAAATACTGGGTCAGTCACGCAATTTGCCCTGATTTCTTTGTTCGCAATACTGCCAAGCATTTTGTTGTCACCCTTAGTTGGTGTGCTTGTAGATCGCTGGAACCGACGCACTTGCATGATACTTAGCGATGCTGGAGCCGGACTGAGTACGCTAGCTATTGTGCTGTTGCTCTTGGTTGGTCGGCTTGAAGTCTGGCATATCTACTTAGTTGTAGGAGTTAGTTCGACCTTTAACGCTTTCCAGTGGCCAGCCTATGCTGCTGCTACTACAATGCTTGTCCCAAAGCAACACCTTGGTCGTGCCAGTGGTATGGTGCAATTTGCAGAGGCAACTTCACGGCTGCTTGCACCGATGTTAGCAGGTGTGCTGGTTGTGACTATTCAGATTCAGGGCGTAATCTTGATCGACTGCGTTACTTTTCTCTTTTCTCTGGTGACGCTGCTACTCGTCCGATTCCCTCAGCCGAAAACTACCGCAGAGAATGAAGTGAAGAAAAGTTGGCGGCTGCGGGAGTTCACCTATGGGTGGACATACATCACTGCTCGACCCGGACTACTGGGATTATTGATTTTCTTTGCTGTCATTAATTTCTTAATCGGAGTTGTCAGCGTATTAGTTACACCACTGGTATTAGCCTTTGCTGCGGCTAATGTACTGGGTACCGTGCTGTCCATAGGTGGAAGCGGTATGTTGGTTGGTGGTCTGGTGATGAGCATTTGGGGCGGCCCCAAGAACCGTATCCTTGGTGTGTTTGGTTTTACCCTATCAGGTGGACTCTCTATACTTCTTGTGGGGCTTATGCCCTCTGTTCCCGTCTTCTTTGCAGCTGCTTTCATCTACTATTTTGGGGTGTCGATGATTAATGGCTGTGACCAAGCCATCTGGCAGAGTAAAGTTGCACCTGCTGTTCAGGGACGGGTGTTTGCCGTGCGAAGTATGCTTGCTTTGGCATCACTACCGCTTGCTTATCTGATTGCAGGGCCTTTAGCTGATCAAGTTTTCGAGCCATTACTTACCCCCACAGGGTTATTAGCTGGAAGCATCGGCAAGATTATTGGTGTCGGTCGAGGATATGGTATTGCTTTGTTGTTTGTTGTGGTGGGAATTTTGACTATGATAGCGATCGCTTTTGGCTATCTATATCAACCTCTACGGCGACTACATGAGCAACTGCCAGATGCAATTGCTGATGAGGCTCTCCCATAGAAGAGGCGATCTCCCAAAAAGGAGACGCTACGCGATGGTGCTTTGCACCCGCCAGAGGCGATCGCACATACGGTAAACCTAACCTGCTAGTACGGAAAACCACATTATTCATTTCTGTCAAGCACTTGTAAAAATTATTTACATAATGTTATATTTAGTTACATAAGCAAGTAAAGGAAAAAAGACATGACAAGCAAAAGCTTTACCATGAACGAACTCGGTCAACTCAACAACTTTGCAATTGAACCAAAGGTTTATGTGGATGAAACCCCAAGAGCAGGTTTTACCGAGTACGCCGAGAAACTCAACGGACGTTTAGCGATGATTGGTTTTGTCTCACTCATAGCTGTAGAAGTTGTCACAGGACACGGCTTGATTGGATGGTTGACAAACCTATAACTAAATCTGACTATTTAAGAATTTAACCCAATTAACCGATAGAAAATTACCAGAGGATTGCTATGAAAACTGATTTTGATTTCCCTAAAAAAGATTTAATTGGCCCCGTTGTTTTTCGCCCTGATTTCAACAACTTTGAAACAATTAACGTTAACCAAGCCTGGTCATTATTTTTCAGTGCAGGTCAAGATGATAAAGTACTGGGAGAATCAACTGAATTAGGCAAGTTTTTCACTAACCTTTTAATTGCTGTAGGAGTAACAGGAACCATTTGGGCAATCTATTTCAGCAATTTGGGATAAAAAGTTGGCTTCAGGTTTTAAGTTGAATAAATATATCCGAAGTCTTGGTGGACATAACCAAGACTTCTTTTAAATTTTAGGAATCAATTATTAGTAACTGTGCATTTAGCGGGACTTAAACATTTTTAAGGTAAAAACAAGCCTCAAACCCATGCAGGGTAAGAGATAATACACCTTATGCTCAAAAATAGCCCAAACCTCAGATATATTAAGAAACTAAGCAAAACGATATTAAAGTCTTTTTGTATATAGATTTGAGGTTCTTTTTTAGTTGTTTTTGTCTCAGTCCCACTAACGAATGGTAGTTATTGCAACCAATCAATTTAAGTATGATTAAATTCATAATCATGCTATTATGAGACCAATATCAACTCGGTTCTGGTGGGAATCAGCCATTAGACGCAAGGGGGAAAGTCCGGTGTAAATCCGGCGCTGTCCCGCAGCTGTAATCAAGGTTCGCCTTGTGAGTCAGAATGCCCGCCGAAAATAACAGACAAACTCATACACATCTGCGAGGTACAGGTGAATATTGCCATAAATATTTCAACGATATATCAGTTTCACGTTCTCATAGTGCCAGAGATACGCCACAGACTACTCATGGCTGTGAAATTATAGACAGTTTATTGATAATTGCAATTATGCTTTGATGCAACTGTCATTTGCGCTAGTTTTTTGCTGGCGTGAAAGCTTTTTTAACATCATTTTTGCTAAATTTACAAGTTTTTGCAGTTGCACGACTGCGAAAAGTTGTCATATCTGCGATTCAGAATTATCTCTACAAACTTCAAAATTAATGCTCAATAAACAACATACTTTATTTGTTTGCACGACTTGCGCCAGTGTGTGGCAAAACGGTAAACGAGTTGGCGAAAGTAAAGGTGAACAACTACTACAACAGCTTCAACAACTTGCACAAAACTGGGAATTGCGAAATAAATTCCTCATTCAGGGAGTTGAATGTATGAGTGCTTGTAGCCGTTCTTGTGTCATTGCTTTTGTTGCAGAAGATAAATCAACCTATCTCTTCGGTGACTTACCGGTTGATAGTAGTGCATCTGCTGTTTTGCAATGTGCTAGTCAATATTATGCTAAACCGGATGGTTCATTGCCTTGGTTAGAACGCCCCGAACCTCTAAAAAAGGGTATTCTGGCAAGTATTCCACCACTGAGCAAGTGGACAAAATTACACTTACATAGTTGTTAATTGCTCAGTGGGTAGCATCAAAACTATCTTGTTGCCGGAAAATTTCATAATTCACCAAACTATGTGATAATGATTATGATTATCATACAAGCGCACTGCGGCTTTCTTCTAAAGTCGCCATCATTCCTCCACCCTTGCACAAACGGTGGCTAGTTTCACTATACTTGTCCTCCTTTTGCTGAATTAAAATCAGCTTTTGTTTTAGTTATACAGGTTGTTTAAATTACCAATGTCTAGTAATTATGTTCCCAAATGGGGACTTAAAATTGTTGTGTCTAGCTTGATATTTACCCAGGGGATACTATGGGAAAATCAAAGTACCAAAGCCATAGAAATTCTACAAATATCTGAGTTTTCCCAACAGGAAGGTTCAGCCAAAGACTTACAACCAATATCTCAAAATACAACAGAAACGGAACCAGATATTGAACTGACAGTCATCGACAAACTATTGAATGAACCTGTATTTTCACCCTTTCGCCGCGAAGGGACAGTGAAAGATTCCACCCGTCCCGTTTACGTAATTACAGGTGAAGAAATGGAAGCGCAAGGTGCAAGAACTGTCAAAGAAGCACTGCGATTTCTTCCTGGTATCTTGGGTGATGGTACAGTTGGCACAGAAGTTAATGCCTTAAGTGGTCAATTTATTCGCGGTTCTAATACTGGTCAAGTATTAATATTGCTTGATGGTAGACCAATTAATAATCTTGGTGGCGGTGGTTTTGACCTCTCAGAATTCACTACCAATAATATCGAAAGAGTTGAAGTGTTACCAGGAGGAGGTTCAACTCTTTATGGTTCTGATGCGATAGGAGGGGTAATTAATATTGTCACTCGTCGTCCCACAGAAAAAATTACAACGGAAGCCAAGGTCAATATTGGTGCTTATGGACTAAACCAACAAAGCATTCAAAATAGTGGGAAAGCAGGTGCAATTTCTTGGGTTGTAGGTTACAACCGTACCCAAGCAGAAAATAATTATCCTTTTACAATTCCTGAAGCCAATTTTACAGGAACTAGAACAAATAATGATGCTCTATTTAACAACTTTAATGTCAAAATAGAGGCAGATTTAGGAACACGTAATACCTTAAGTCTCTCAACCCTATACTTAAGCAAAGAACAGGGAGTACCAGGAGGTGTTCCAATTCCTGAACCACAATTTGGGCAAGGTTTTTTCAATTCTCTCACCGACAATAATCGCAAATATACAGACCAAGTTCTTACAGATTTAACCTGGAATTCCAAATTAGGGAATGGGAATGATTCGCTATTAACAGCCAGAGTTTACACTGATTTTCTCAATACTCGTTTTGATAACCGTAGTGGCGCACTTTCATCTCAAAATAGGTTTGATTCTAACCAAGTTTCTTACGGTATTCAAACTACACATAGTTGGAATCTGAGCAAAAATCAGATTTTAGTTTATGGCTTTGATTACCGGAATGCAAATGTGCGTAATACCACTTTTAATTATGAAACTAATGTCAATAGAGAAAATTACGACAACGGGATTAGTCAAGGAGCCATTTTCGCCAAATATGAAAATAATTTTACTTCTAGTTTCAGTATCAATTTAGGAGTACGCCAAGATTTCAGTAGTTTGGTAAATGGTTCATTTACATCACCATCTGTAGGTACAAAATTAGCAATCTCTGACTCCACAACACTCAGAGCTAACTATATCAGAAATTTCCGAGCGCCAACCATTGCTAATTTATTTAACAATAATCCTACTAATATTGGTAATCCTGAACTTAAGCCAGAAAAGGGTGATAGTTTTGATATTGGCATTGACCAAAAGTTAGGTAATATAGGCTTATTACGTTTGACATTCTTTAGTAACACAGTATCCGATACAATTGCCTTTAAGCGGTTGACACCACCCGTAAATGGCAATACAGGTACTTGGGAAAATATCGGACTGGTTAGAACTACAGGAATTGAAGCTTCTTTAAACTTACAATTAGCGAAGAATATCTATGCTTTTGCTAATTATACAGCTAATAATCCACGGATTTTAGAAAGTTCTAATCCGGCGGAAGTTGATAAGGAGTTGCGTTTTGCAGGTGCGGATAAATTAAATTTGGGTGTTTCTTATGAAAATCCTCAAGGTTGGTATTTAGGATTGCTCATGAATTCTTTGAATGGGTATCCAACGAATAACACTAATACAGAGTTTTTGTCTGGTTATACTACTTTAGATTTCAAAATGCGCGTCCCTTTAAGTGATAGTTTGATACTGACAAGTAGTGTAGATAATATATTTAACCAGCGTTATCAGTTGTTTCCGGGTTTTCCTGATGGGGGGAGGGTTTTTCAGGTTGGGTTAAGTTCTAGGTTTTAAGGTTAAGAGTTTTTTCACGCAGAGGCGCAGAGGCGCAGAGGAGAGTTGGAGATGAGTGAGTTTAATTGTTTGGTTACACCAGTAAATCAAGTTGTGACTGAGGCGTTGTCTACAGGTGGGACAATTGAGTATGAATATTTTGATTGTGGAAGTGATGTTTTGTCATCGTTACTTTACACTTTATTTGAGCAAAATTGGCAACAGGTAGGGGTGGGGCATATTGTCCAAGGTAGTGTTTTGGAATTAGAATTTAATGCTGCACCAAAACTTTGTATTCTCTATGATGGATATTTGACAGTAGCGACTGAAGGTTGGCATTTACATTTGTGTATTGATACTAATTTTGGTGGGCCTCTTTGTAGAACTCCTGTGGAAGTTAGGAAGCAGCGTCAAGTTAGTCGTGCGGCTTTTTATCGTCGGTTTAATGCAGAAGGGAATCCCAGAAGTTGGGGAATTCAATTTTGGAATGGTGCAGATGAACAATTGATGACGATTTTATTACCTAATCCTTTCGTTGATGGTGAAAATTTATTACCAGAAGGTAAACCTGATTTATCAAAGTTAGCTTTGTATCAGGAATTAAGAGATATTTATGTATTGGGTATTCAACCAATCCCGTTTAGCAAAAATCCCCTGAAGCATTCTTATATTTCAGTTTGTACCTCAACTCGTTGTCTTCCTTCACGCAAATGGCAACCCACATTTGATGCTTTAAAATCAGCAGTTGAAAATGCAGGTTTAGACATAGAAGTGAGAACATCTGGCTGTTTGGAAGTTTGCCAACAAGGGCCAGTAGTATTTTATTCTGATGATAGAACTTGGTACACCCGCGTTCAACCAAATATAGCTGAAACTATTGTCAATGAACATTTGCTAAAAGGTAACAAAGTTATTGAACATTGCTATCCACCAGATTCCCCATAACTTCTACCTTTAAAAATCTCACGCGAAGACATAAAACAGATTTTATATAGTTCATCTTCTTTTCTATTCTTCTCTAACTCTCTGCGCCTCTGCGTCTCTGCGTGAGAAAAATCATATTTCCTCAAACCCCATGAAATTGGTAAAACTGACTCACTCAAAACCCATTATTTTTCTATGCCAATTCTTCTTAATTACCATCTTAATAATTGCTTGCCATAATACACCGATTAATATACCTACCAATAATAACGGCTGTGTTCAAAAATATGATCCCAATACTGATTACTTTCCTAATAAAATTCAGATTACTCATGCAACAGGCTTCGCAGTAGAGTATCATAAACACTACAAAACCGTCACTATAAAAAATCCTTGGCAGAATGCCAACACAAAGTTTCAATATGTTTTAGTTCAATGTGGAACTCCCACGCCAAAAGTATTTAATCAAGCACGGGTAATTACAGTTCCCATTAATTCCATAGTTTCTCTATCTACTACTCATTTACCCCACCTAGCCAAATTAGGTGTAGTTGATAAACTGATTGGTATTAGTAATACTAAACAAGTCAATACTCCTGATGTAGTCGAGAGAATCAAAGCTGGAAAGGTAACACAAGTAGGTGATAATTCAAATGTGGATATAGAGAAATTACTAGAATTAAATCCTGACTTGGTAACAACTTTTGGTACTGGAAATTCCCAAACTGATAGTTATGCCAAACTCACGGAGGCGGGTTTGAAAGTAGGGATAAATTATGAATATATGGAAGACACGCCACTGGGAAGAAGCGAATGGTTGAAATTTACGGCTCTGTTTTTTAATAAAGATGAGCAAGCAGAAAAAATATTTAGTGAAATTGCCAATAAATATGCACAAGTAGCTCAAAAAGCTAAATCTGTAAAAAATCGTCCAACTATATTTGTTGGGTTCAATTTTAAAGGTACTTGGTATATGCCTGGGGGTAAAAGTTACGTAGCTAAATATCTGGCTGACGCAGGAGCAAACTATCTCTGGAGTGATGATAAATCCTCTGGTAGTTTACCTTTATCTTTTGAAGTTGTTTTGGAACGTGCAGCCAATGCTGACTACTGGTTGAATTTTAGTCAATCTTGGAAGAATTTAAAGAATTTAGTAGCTGAAGATAATCGCTATGCTGATTTTAAGGCTGTGAAAACAGGCAATCTTTACAATAATAATGCCCGTGTCAATGAAAGTGGAGGTAATGATTACTGGGAAAGCGGAATTAGTAACCCAGATATGGTTTTATCTGACTTGATTAAAATACTGCATCCAGAGATATTACCTAACCATAAACTATTTTATTACCACAAACTTAATTAATAATGTTAAGCGAAAAATATAAATTTAAACTTCCCCTGTTAACCCAAAAAGCTCCGGTTTTCAAAACCATTATTTTTCTAATTATACTTGTAAGTTTAATCTTGGCTTTTTTATTAGACTTAGCTTTAGGTTCAGTTGATATTCCTGTTAATGAAGTAGTCAAAATTTTGCTCGGACAAGAACCAGAAAAAGTAACATGGACTCATATTATTCTCAAATTTCGCTTACCTAAAGCCTTGACTGCAACTTTAGCGGGTGCGGCTTTAGGTGTGAGTGGCTTACAAATGCAAACTTTATTTAAAAATCCCTTAGCAGGGCCTTTTGTATTAGGAATTAGTTCTGGTGCAAGTTTAGGTGTAGCGTTAGTTGTGCTGACAGCAAGTGTGACAACACCAACATTATTAGCAGATTTGGGAATAATTAGTGATTTTGGTTTAGTGATAGCAGCTAGTCTCGGCGCAGCATCGGTTTTAGGGATAATGTTAGTTGTTTCTCGCCGAGTGCAAGATACCATGACGTTATTAATTTTAGGTTTATTGTTTGGCTATGCTACTAGTGCAATTGTTAGTATTTTGTTGCAGTTTAGCTCAAAAGAACGCATTCAAAGTTATATTATGTGGACTTTTGGTAGTTTTGCTGGGGTGACTTGGAAACAGTTAGTTGTTTTAATTCCTGTGATACTTTTGAGTTTATTGGGAGCAGTGTTGCAATCAAAATCTTTGAATGCACTTTTACTTGGTGAATCTTATGCACGTAGTTTAGGTTTAACGGTGCAGAAAACTAGATTTTCTATTATTACGAGTGCGTCTATATTAGCTGGAGCAATTACTGCTTTTTGTGGCCCTATAGCATTTTTAGGTGTAGCAATTCCTCATTTATGTCGTAGTCTTTTTAATACTTCCGACCATCGGATATTAATTCCTAGTGTAACAATGATGGGTGCAATCTTAGCATTGTTTGCAGATTTGTTTTCTCAACTCTGGGTAAGTCAGATGGTTTTACCTTTAAATGCTGTCACTGCTTTGATAGGAACTC
>JAHCSU010000301.1 GCA_023522315.1 Nostoc sp. CCCryo 231-06 | reverse complement strand
CTATGGAAAATGTTCTTCGTACAGCGTCCTAACCGTATTGGCGACTGCTATAACAACCGTGTTTTTGATGATAATAATAATTTGTGACCTTCAGGATGATTAATTAATTGTTCCACAGTAGACTTTTCGTCCATATGCCCGAACGAAAAGTTAACCCCAGGAAAGAAATGTTCTATTAAGGTATTATTAAGTTCTTCTTTTAACAGTGAATCTGGATTAACCGTATTACCATCTGTATGAATCCATTGATTTAACCTAGTGTCAAAATGTTTAGCTTGAATTGTCATATATAAACAATTAAACTTATAAATTTAAATATAAATTTTTACTTTTTGGCACTAAAATACCCTTAGAGCTTGATTTTACTTTCTCTATATCGGTAATTTATTAAACAATTTTCTAATTTCTATCTACAAAATAAATGTAATTATTAATACATATTAATGTAATTGTTACTTAGGATATGGCTCCTGAAGACGTATTCGGCGTGATCTCAAAATTTAAGTATGAAAAAAATATACAAACTTCTCAATTACTTCTTGCTTAATGCTAAATCAGTAGTAACTTTCTAGATGTTTGCCATTGTGCTGATGTTTGTAGTTTGAGAGAGAAAGCTAAATTAGTGTGGCAGCAGCTTGATAATTTTATGTCTGCCTAATTTTTTACCCTTCTGTAGTTTTTCAATTTGGAGTTGTCCTTTGTTCTAGCTATTATTTTTATTTAAAGTAACTAGAACAAAGTGGATTGATCTCTGTAACTGAATTGGGCATCACTGTAGTCGGGTAGCAGTACCCTATATGGAGATCAAACTTATAAAGGGGGGTTTAATTTTGTTTATATATAGGACTCCTATTTGATTTTTGAACAATCAAGCTGCCTAGAAGCTTGACATACAAAGCTTGACTTCTCAGTATACTGAGCAAGATTCAAGTAGGATTCCTATATAAAATAGATAATCTTGTATAGTACTGTAGACGTTCTGCGTAATATTTAGCTTTAAATTGGTTCTCTAACTCTTCCAATTTAGATGATTTTATAGGTTCTAAACCTAAATAATTATGATACGCCTCATTAGCTTCATTAAGAACACCATAAGATTGATATGATGCTTCGTTTTTAACCATAAACTCTATCAAGCTTTCTATAGTGTCACCCTGCCAAGAGTCTGAAATCTTATCTTGAAATCTTCCTCTTTTAGTTGATGTGGCATCACTCCATAAATCACCAAAGGGTGCATCTTGATTTTTAAATTGTTTGAGCCATTCTCTAAAACTTATAGTCATTTTTCATTTCTCCCTAGTCGGTTTTTAGCCTATTGGCATACCTATCAGAGCGATTCGATCGTAACCGTCACGACCTACTGGTAGGTAAAGCAGCTTTACAGATAATCCTATATTTCAGTATCTATATTTTGTGGCAGTAATGAAGTAAATTTTCCCATTTTGCTGGTTTTATTAGTCGATAGATATAATTTCATCGATGTTGAAAACTTCAACTGTAGCGTTTGGACTGTTCATATCTGTGGTTTGTTCGAGTAGGCGTTTTGCTTCCTCAAGCAATGTGCTTGCGTTGTGAAGCAGTGTTCGCACTTGGGTTAAGTTGTTGCGACGTTCGATACCAAATTGTGCTTCTATATACCGCGCATCATGCTGATGGCTGAGGTGAATTACCCGTACTTCTTGTTCTTTCTCTGAAGGTGCAAATATTGCGTTTTCGGCGGTTAATTTATAGTACGAGTACGTACCACTGGGGCGTTTCACATTGTAGATGTGGAGTTCGCAACCAGGTGGCGCGATGTACTGTCCGTCGAAGTTGGTAAGTCCAGTACGAATATTATCTAATGTGGTGGCGATCGCCTCAATGGCCGGGATAACACTTAACGATTCTGGTGATTGTGGGCAACCGCGCCTCATCAGCATCATGATAGCGGCAGAACGACGGGTCAGGCGAATTTGTTCTTGATACTGGCGCATTTGTTCTTCCCGAATACGAACAAGTTCGAGTTCTTCATCGGGGCTTAGTTGAACCGCAGTCCCACAGGTTTTGTAATTTAAGCAGTCGCCAGAGTCTATGCCTGGGTATTGCATCATACTGGCACAGTCAAATCCAAGTCCGCATTTTTTCTTGGGCATAGGTTACATCCTTTAGTTCTAGTTACTTTTATAATTTAATATAGCTAGAACAAGGTAGAGTTATTTCCTATGGGGTTATGGGCGAGATGAACGATAATTAGGATTTTTGCACCTGAGCAAGATATCGTTTCTACGAAGTATTCAAATTTGAACACTTCGTAGAAACGATAGTAATTCTCAACGGTTCTGTATTTACCCACAGTCAGAGAGGCACTGTGGATTAAGTTTTCTCTACCAACAAATTTACTATTGCTCAATACCTTTTTGCGATCGCGATTTATTCATTAACGCTTGTTGGGTAAAGATACGCAAGCTTTCAATCTGCTCGATTTCGTTTGTTGTTAGTCGAGTTGGTATCTCTTCGTACCAGTTTCCCTGACTATAGCAGGTTTGCATCACAGGAGTATTATCCCCATGACGATAAACAGTCAGAATATTGCCATCTAAACTGGCACTCAACTCGCGTCCTTTGATACGGGAATTATTGGTAACAAGCATATAGTCAGTAATTGTAGAAGACAGATGTTTGAGAGTAGAAGGCAGAAGGTTAGGAAAAGGGGGAGTAGGGGAAGATTGCTCTTGCAGGATTTGTTTAGCAGTGGATAGACCGTTTTCTTCTGAAATATCCTGTTGTGGGTTTTGCTCCTTCAGATGCGGCTGTACTTTTTTCTTAACCTTATTTGCTTCCGACGTGGGTTTATCTTCTAATTTTGGTTCTATTATCGAAATTTGATCTGGATAATTACTATTGAGTACTTTCGTACTAGCAAGTATTTTGGAGTTACTATCGGTATCGCCATTACTATCACTTGTACTGGTGCTAGTAGGTTGCTCAATATACAAGTACTCATTGTTACTTATAATATTAATATTTATGCGGTTAATTGCTCTGGCTTTAGCTTGTTGAATTACTTCCTTATCTTTCTCTTGGTCGTATGTTATTCCGTATTCAGACAGCAGTTTGTTCCAACTATAGGGTTTGTATACTTGATAACCAGCGATTTTCACATCATTATGGATGTAGGTAAAGCCTAGTAGTTCCTCCCCCCGCATCTTAGGGAATACCCCAATGTTGTTTTCCTCCAAGCGTTGGATGAACGTGGAGACAGTGGGACTATCCTTGATGGCTTCCCCTATTGCTTGGCGAATAATTTCCTTACTTGTTGGGGTTTTGTGCTTACTGTTGACTGCTCTAATGCTTTTTGATCGGTTGGGGCTGGTGAGTGCAGTTATCCCATACTCTTGCTGTAACTTAGAGGCGACGGCTTCATTCGTTGTCGGTGTCACCTCTAATCCTAGTTCCGCCGCGATGCGTCTAGTTGAGACTTGGGAGTTGAAATAATCATAGGAATCATTAACTAAACTGCCATCTAACCGAATTCGAGAAGCAATGATGTGCAGGTGTTCGTGGTTGCGATCGTGGTGGCGTACTGCAATGAACTGACTGGTAGCTGCTACAGATGATTCTTCTTTGGGCAAGTATCCCATATCTTTGAGATATTTCCTTGCTACATAGCTGTACTGACTGTCAGATAAATGCTCATGATAGTTGGGGCGGTGTGCGATCGCAATGATGAGGTGGGCGCACTGCCGTTTAACTGCTTTGTTGGTGTACTTGATATTGAGGAACTGCTGGTTAAATTCATCTGGGTTTGTTCCCATCATATTAGTATCGACAACCGCAGCATCATCTTTCCCCAAGACATACTTGAGCGTGTCGAGAAAATTGGGTTTTTTATATATGACAGGAATCAAATTAAGGAAGTTTAAAGTGGGGAGTAAGCTAGTAGTGGATGGGGGATATAGAACCTGTAATGCCTTATTTATCTTGGCTTGAGGGTGATTTGTCTGGAATATCTAGGTTAAATGCAGCAGCGATGGTCTTATCTACAAGTGCGATCGCACTATTGATAGTATCCAAAATTTGCTGGTTATTTGTTTCCTTCGCTAAGTGAGATAACATCATCAGTTCGCTTTTGAGGTTTCCAGCAGTAGCGCGGATAGTTATCAAGTCGGCAGACGGTTTTGCCGTTAGTACCCGTCTTAACCCACAGGAACGTAAATACTCAGATGCAGTTACCCCTGTGGTGATGGCTTTCTCTTCAATTGTAGTTTTCTCTTTCTCAAAGAGGTATACCTTGATGGATTTGGTTCGCTTTATGGAGTTACTTACCATACCTTGTTTACTGGGGGACTGAGTGGCATAGTTAAAGACTGCACTGATGGACTTGGGGATAACTGGACATCTGACAACAGTGTGTGGTCTCAATTGCGGATAATATCGCTGCTATTTTTGGTATAAACCATACTGTATTTAGATGCCGACAGTGAGAGTACTGTAACTATTGTGATATAGATATCATGAGGTTAATATCTTGTGGTTTATCTTGTAACTGACACTGAAGCCGTAAACCTTATTGTTAATGCTGCAATTGCTGGGATGTAGGGATTGTATGGCTATGTCGCCAGCCTGCGATCGCATAGCATCTGCCATGCAGCATAGTGCATTTAATTATACGTAATTGTAATTATTGATACGTATTATTTTGTCAATCTGTTGATTTATCAAACAGGAATAGAAAAAAGTAGTATTTTGTATTACAAAATTAGATGATTGGTATTAAAGTTAATGTCAATTAATCTACCTTATTGATAAAAACTTAGTTATAAAATGACCCTACTAAACATACCTTGTTATTACACAAGACTGCTCAATTGCGAGACTTTTTAGTGGGGTAATTGCGGGGATGCTTGAGGTAATACGGGGTGTGATGATGACAATCGCATTGTTTAAATTACAGCTAAAAGGCTAATTTGATTTTGTAATTCAATTTTTAGTTGATACAGAATTTGGGTGTGATTGGGGTAATTTAGTCATGATATGGGAGATGTTAGTACCAACGTGTATCCAAGCAAGGTTTAATACTTTGACGTACTTAGAAACTACGGTTTTGATTTGGTATTAGTGCTATGGAGTTAGTTTAGTTAGCTCCCTGGCAATTTGAGCTTGCTTGCTGGCAGTTTCCAGTTGACTCTCTACTCAATGGAGTTGAGTACGGATGCTGTAGGATTATCGCTTGCGCCATTTAAGAACATCACCATAATGGTTTTTTCTCTACTCACTTTGTATGTAAAAAAGCTGTTAAAGCCTGTAAAGAAAGTGTTTTGCGCCACAGTATTTTTCCCATTTCGGTTAAATTGGAAACAATAGTAAAAATTAATAAAAAACCAAGATATGCCCAAAACTAAGGAGAAAACAGACGTAAAAAAGGTAGTAATTACGATTGACATGGGTGCAAGTAAAACCAAGGCGATCGTTCAAGAGTATCCAGAGGGAAAGCCTGTTGTTTTACTTTTCGACTCAGAAGTAGCGGATGTTGCTAAAGCTTCGATTCAAAGCGTTCAACAAGAAGGTAGTCCTGAATCTCGTGCTTGGGTAGGGATAGGTGATGAGTATTACGCCTTGGGAGAACTTGCCCGTCGTCGGTTTGGGGGTATATCGCAACTGAGAGAGCTAAAGTACGAACTGGCAGTCCCCAAAATTTGCAGTACATTTTGGCTGGCTAAAGAGAAGTTGAGCCTGGGTAATGATGTTGCAGCTTACTTGAGTGTCCTGCTGCCGCCGGGTGAAGTGCAAGACAAGGAACAGTTACAAATTCGGTTGAAGGATGCGTTTCGGGGGTTTGATACACCAGCAGGTAAGATGCGGGTGAAAATGCTTCGCTATGATGCAGCTTCTGAAGGTAGTGGGATATTTTTTCACCGTAAGCGATCGCTTGGCGATAATATGGCTCCTTCGATGTACGTGATGCTTGGTTATCGCAACGCGAGTATTTTCACATTTCGGAGCGGTTCAATTGGCGCAGGAATAACCAGCAATTTTGGTATGTCTTGGCTGGTGAATAATTTTATTTCCAAAACATCGGGACTAAGCCCTGATAATCCCAATATTATTGAGGTGTTGGTAGAAGCTGGAGTTAGTTGTGACTCTCAGGTGATGCAGAAACTCTCACGCAAGCGCAAAGGCGATGAGATTCTACTTGATGGCGAGTCGATGTCTAAAGCTTTATTGCTTGCTAGAGAAGAATATTGGCGTGCGATCGTCAGATGGTTACGCTCGAAGATAGATGAGGATATTGAAGAACTAGTGTTTTTTGGAGGGACTGCGGATTACATTCGCCCAGAAATAGACGTTTACTTTGAGAAAGAAGGGATGAAGGTATCCTGGCACGGTAATATTTTTATACCTGATGACATATCTTCTGGTATTGGCAATCGAATGGCGGATGTCTGGGCGCTCCACCAGCATATGATTATTCAGTTTGATAAGCTGACTGCTTATACTCGCTCTGAGGTTGTACCGCTAACTAAATCTGTTGAAGGTAATACAAATAATATAAGTGAAGAAGTCAAGCGTAAGTATAACTTTACGCCTTGTGAGCGACCTAGTACCTTTATTGCTGTGAACGAAAATGTTTAATTAGCTCAGAAAAAAGAAGTGTAATTACAAGGAGTGCAACTACACTTCTTGGATGCTTTTTACATTACTTTTTTAGATTGCGGGGCGGTAATATTATGTCAATAGAAGATTTTATTCTCAATAACCTCAAAAATAGTTGCATTAATAGCTGTGTCAATACGCAGCTTAAAAAGTTGAAATAGTACTAAAATCATAACGTTGGTTTTTATACTCAATAACCAGCTTGTACAAAGGCAATAGTGCCTTCCCACGGAACTGTTTGATTGAGCAAGGGCTGAGTGAATATCTGTTTGACGGTGTATATTTCTTTTTATGTAAGATTCCACACCAGGCAATCTGTATAGCTAGGGTGATGAGTACTTGCAGTAAACATCTGTTTTGATACTCCCTTCCCGCCATAAGATTACCTATCTCTTCCTTTGCGGCAGCAGTCGCTCATGAGGGAAACCCCCTTGGCGCTAGCCTCTCCCTTTGGGAGAAGACCGCGCTACCTCTCCTTTGCGTCCTTTGCGTCCTTTGCGGTACCCTGCGGGAAGCCGCTCCGCGTCTACGTTAAAAAAATTTAGGTATTCTTTGAGTGGGAAGGGAG
>JAHCSU010000300.1 GCA_023522315.1 Nostoc sp. CCCryo 231-06 | reverse complement strand
CTCTGGGGATTAGGGGCAGGGAGACAAAGCATAGCTTTGGCGGGGTGGGGTTCTTGGGGTTTAATAAGTAATCAAGCGGACATGATATCACAGCATTTTTCGATGAATTGAATTACCCCACTCCCCATCCTCACACTTCCGGTTCAATACCCAAGGCTCGTAACTGTGCTACCAAGCGTTCAGCCCGTTGCAGAGCAGCTTCTTTAGCTTCTCGCTCAAGTTCTGCTCGTAAACGTTCAAGTTCTGCTCGTTCTGCACCAGTAGGAATTATATTCCCCGTCGCATCACACCACCTCAGCCAAACATCCCGCTTACCTTCATACGCACCTTCCCACAAACATAAACCTAGCTCAACTTCAGTCAGCCATTGCTCACTCATGGGTACATATTGCCGCCCACGCAACTCGTACATCTGTAAGACTTCGCCGCCAAGTTGCCGACTTGGATCAAAGATAATGTAGTACATTATCCGCATCCTGGCATACTCTAAGATTTTCCGTCCTGTTTCATTGCCTTCTCGATTGGAGACAATTTCAATTACTACCTCTGGCGGTTTGCCAAACTCCCAAAAGAAATAGGAGCGATGTTTTTTTTCCCACCAATTTTCAGCTACTTGTACATCCAGACTCAAAAATACATCTGGGACAATCGCCGGTTGCTTACCAGTGGTAAATAACCCTACATTAGCAGCAACGAGAAACTCTTGGGCATTACTTAGCCCGTTCCAAGAACTGTAAAGGGTTTCTGTGAGCAGCCGTTGTTGTTTTTCTGATGGTAGATTATCCAAGGGTTCATCGTCCTCTGTCACCAGATGACTAACATCTGGTAACAAATCTTCTGGTAATAAGCCAGCGTCTGTCAAGATGATAGATTCACTCATAAGGAATTCTGGGGATAGCAGCTTAATTCTATCCCACATTCCGCACTTCATCGTGTAATACACGAAGATTTCCAATGTCTGGCTAATGGTGGTTAAATAGCAATCACAAATTACCAACATTTGTCAGTATTAATACTTAAGCATTGAGCATTATCAGGAAATCTTCTTGAATATCAATGTGTTACATCTTGAAGTGCGGAATGTCGGGTATATTTGATGTTATTCCCTAGTTAAATGAGTGTCTTGACACCTATTATAATTTTCTGCTAAGTGCTATACTATTTTTCCTCAACATCTAAGTAATAATTCTAGGTTGTAAGGAAAATCGTTACCATGTCTTCTAAAAAGACAGACACTCTTTTGAATTGGTTGATAACTATAACAGTTATATTTGGCTTCTCATTGACTGTAATTTTTTTCGCATTGTCCAGTATTAAAGAATTGTCAATTCAGGAAAAAATTCAGTATAGAAACCAAGCATTAACAACTACTGCAATAGTTTTTCTCACATCGGCAGTAATGTTTAATACTTATTATGCAGCAAAGCGGGCCCAAGCGATGCAGAAAAATGCGATCGCAGCTGAGAAAAACCTAGAAATTGGCATTCAAAATGCAAAAGTTAATCAAGACAGATTGATTTCAGAGCGCTTTATGGGGGCAATTGCCCAGCTTGGTCATGAAAAGGTTGAAACTCGGACAGGGGCAATTTATGCATTAGAAAGAGTTGCTCAGGATTTTTCCAAAGAATACTGGACAATCATGGAAATTCTCACTGCTTTTGTGCGAGAGAATGCACCTATCCAGCAGGTGAGAGTAGAGCAACAAAACCTGGAATATCAAGAAGCAGCTTACTCAGGTAGGCGTAGAGGTGGGTCGCGTCCGACACAACAGTTAGAGCAAAACCTCCATGAAGAATTCCCAAAAATCCGCACTGATATTCAAGCAGCCTTAACTGTCATCGGCAGACGTAATTTACTCGAAGACCCAAAAGATCAAAAACTTGATTTACGTAATATTGACATTAGAAGGGCAGACCTGCTAGGAGTTAATCTGCAACAAGCAGACTTACGTGGTTCTGACCTGAGTGGGGCTGACCTGCGGGGAGCCGACTTGAGCGAGGCTGACCTGAACGGCGCTAAACTCGTTAGGTCTATTCTCTATGAAACCAAATTACTAAAAGCTAGCCTTTGTGGAGCAAACCTGTGTTGGGCTAATCTCAACCGCGCTAATCTCAGTGGGGCAAACATGCGTTCAGCCAACCTTTCTGGAGCAAGTCTGCGTGTAGCTAATCTGCAAGGAGCAAACCTCTATAAAGCTAACTTACAACAAGCGACCTTAAAAATGGCCGACCTTTCAGGGGCAAAGCTATTTTTAGCTAACTTGCAAGGAGCAAAATTGGGTAAAGCCAACTTGCAGATGACGGGTTTGATTGGTGCTAACCTATCAGGGGCTAACTTGAATGGAGCCAACCTTTCTGGGGCTAACTTGAATGCAGCCAAACTCCACCAAACAGAAGTCTATTTTGCCAACCTCTCAGAAGCCAGTTTAACGGAAGCTGACCTTTATCAAGCTAACCTCATCGGAGCTAACCTGTATAGGGCGACATTTTATCAAGCTAACCTGACTCAGGCAAACCTTATGGGAGCTAACTTTTCAGAAGCTGACCTTAGTGATGTCAAACTGGAAGGGACAATTTTAACAGGGGCGAAAAACTTAGAGTTGCAGCAGATTGAAAAAGCACTTGGCGATCGCACCACTCGTCTACCTGATTATATAGAAGCACCGACAGATTGGCCACAATCAGGTTGAGTTATCACAGCATCATTAGTTATTTGGGCGCATTCTACCGTTTTCACTTAATGCTATAGTTTTTACCAAAAGTCTCCTAATAATTTTGGAGATGAGGAAGAAATTTAATTTATGTCTGATAACAAGACAGACGCTCTGAGGAATTGGTTAATAGTTCTACCATTTATATTTATTCTTTTTTTAATTGCTGTTTTTTTAGCTTTTGTGAATGTTGAGGGGTTATCAACAGAGCAAAGGTTAGATTATGGAACTAAAGCCTTAACAACTACCGGAACGATTTTTGCTGGAATTGCTGTATTCATCAATGCGTTCTATGCAGCCAAGCGTGCGGAAGCTATGGATAAAAGTGCTGAGGCTGCAAATAAAAGTGCTGAAGCCGCAAATAAAAGTGCTGAAGCTGCTTTAAAAAATGCAGAAGCAGCACAAGACAAGCAAATCACAGAACGTTTTGCCAAGGCAATTGAACAGCTTGGGAATGAAAAGATTGAAACGCGATTAGGGGCAATTTATACTTTAGAACGAATCGCCAAAGATTCCAAAGATGATCACTGGACAATCATGGAAGTTCTCACGGCTTTTGTGCGAGAAAATGCGCCTCGAAAACAAGACGAGGAAAAGGCAGAGAATGCAAAACTGTTAATCAAGCCAGAGGTGATAGAGCAAAAACCAAAACTTCAGACGGATATTCAAGCTGCTCTTACCGTAATTGGAAGGCGTAAGTCTAAGAATGACCCGAAAAATCAGTGGCTTGATTTACGTAATATCGATATCAGGGGAGCAGACCTCACGAAAGTCAAGATGCAAGGGGCAAATCTCATGGAAGCTAACCTGCAATGGGCTGTATTCGAGGAAGCCAAGCTGCAAGGAGCATTTCTTTCTGGAGCTAACCTACGAAGGGCAAACCTTTGGGAAGCCAAACTGCAAAAGGCTGTCTTCAAGAGAGCTAACCTGCAAGAGGCTTGCTTTGAAGAAGCCAACTTGGAAGGAACAGACCTTGACGGAGCAAATCTGCAAGAAGCATTCCTGATAGGGGCAAACCTTTACGAAGCCAAAAACCTAGAACAAGAGCAGATTGAAGAGGCAATTGGCGATCGCACAACAATCTTACCGGAAAATCTTCAACTACCCGAACATTGGAAAGCTCAAGTTTCACCCTCTGAACTCGAACATTGAGCCTTTTTACTCGAACGTTGAACCTTTTTACTCGAACGTTGACCCTTTTTACCTCAACGTTGAGCCTTTTTACTCGAACGTTGACCCTTTTTACCTCAACGTTGACCCTTTTTACTCCAACGTTGAGCCTTTTAACCTCAACGTTGAGCCTTTTAACCTCAACGTTGACCCTTTTAACTCGAACGTTGACCTTCTGAACCTCAAACGTGAGCTTTTTTAAGATAGAAGATTAGCTCGAATGACAGCAAAACCCAGCTTACTGGTATAACCTGAGAAATATTCCCTAAGCAGGAGACGAACAATAAGACACCTGTCCTATCCTAGTCATGCTATGGGAATAGGAAAAGGAGATGTCTGGAAAAAAACGCCTGGAAATTTTAGATTTAATTCGGTAGCTCCGGTAACAACTCAATTTTTCTCAGAAATAGTTTGCTGCTAGATTAAAAGTTTCATTCAAAACAGTCAATCGTTGAGAAAATGGGCATACAGTGCCTTCACGGATAGCGCTAAAACGAATAAAAGAAATGTTACGGCAGATGGGTAAACCCGGCAAAAGGCTGCTAAACCAGTATTTTCCAGAAGCAGAGTAGGGTTATGGCTCATAAAGTGAGGGCATCGGAACCTAAAAAGATTTTTACTGGCAGTAGAGAGCAACTGCTGCATTATGGTATTGCTTTGCTATCCGTTGCCTTAGCACTGGGGGTAACTCTGCTGCTCAAAGCATATCTGACGCTAACCCCTGCGGCGCTGTTTTATGTTGCGGTGATGGTGAGTGCCTGGTACGGTGGCTTGGTTCCGGGGTTACTTGCTACCGTTTTGTCTACTTTGGCAATTAACTACTTCTTTTTTAAGCCACTCTATTCCCATAACATTACAAATCTAAGTTTAGTACCTCTGGTCGTGTTCATTCTGGCAGCAGTGTTAATTAGTTCGCTCAATGAATCACGCCGCACAGCCCAACGGAAAGCTGAGGCAAGTCTAAAGTCTCTACGCGAAAGCGAGGCAAGGTTTGGTCGCTTAACAGAGTCCAATATTATTGGGGTAATTGTGGCTAATCTGAACGGCTCAATCATTGAAGCCAATGATGCCTTTCTACAAATGCTCAATTATACACGCGAGGATTTGCGCTCTGGTAGAATTCGCTGGAGCGAGATTACTCCACCGGAATACATTGAGGTGAGTAAGCAAGCAATTGAAGAACTTAGAATTAGTGGGAGTTGTAAGCCCTTTGAGCAAGAATATATTCGCAAAGATGGCTCTCAAGTTACCGTCTTAATTGGCTTTGCCAAGCAGGGAGATAGGACAATCATTGGTTTTGTTCTTGACTTGAGCCAACGGCAAGCTGCGCTACGCGAACGCAAACAAGCTGAAGTTTCCCAGAGCATCCTGCAAATGCTCTTAGAACACGTCCCAGAGGGAATTACGATCGCAGGCGGCCCCCCTGATTTCCAAATCATCGCCAACAGCAAACTCGCGCAAGAGCTTTTGGGCAGTCCTGGTGAATCCCTCGTTGGCATGACTTCTAGCGACTACGTTCAGTCCTACGGTGTATTTTTCGCTGATGGTGTAACGCGCCCCACCCCAGAACAACTGCCTTTATACCGTGCTACGCGCGACGGTGAAACAATCCGTGATGAGGAATGCATCATTGAACGTCCTGATGGAACCCGGATTACAGCGATCGCTAATGTATTACCAATTCGGGATTTCCAAGGTCAGATTATCGGTGCAATCAATTGCTGGCGCGATATCACCAACCGCAAGCGCATTGAGGAGGCACTGCGGCAACGAGAAACAGAACTTCGTTTAATTACAGATACGCTGCCAGTTCTGATTTCCTTTGTAGATTCAGAACAACGCTACCGCTTCAATAACCGAGCATATCAAGAGTGGTTTGGGCATCCGGCGGCAGAAGTTTATGGAAAGCATCTTTGGGAAGTTTTAGGTGAATCCGCATATCAAGTAGTTCGTCCTTATGTAGAACAAGTACTCGCAGGAAAGCAGGTAACTTTTGAAAGTCAAGTTCCTTATCAAGATGGCGGCACACGTTATATTAATGCTATTTACGTTCCCCAGTTTAATAAAGAGGGAACCATTGAAGGGTATGCGGCATTAATCACTGACATCAGCGAACGGCAAGCTGCGCTGCGCGATGTCTGCGACGAGCTTCGCTTACGCAACCAAGCAGAAGCCGCATTGCGTGAAAGTGAAGCCCGCTTTCGCCAGATGGCAGATACCGCTCCTGTATTAATCTGGATGTCCGGCACTGACAAACTTTGTAACTACTTTAATAAACCCTGGCTAGACTTCACCGGGCGGACTCTAGAGCAAGAAATGGGCAATGGGTGGGCTGAAGGTGTTCATCCTGATGATTTTCAGCGTTGCTTAGACACATACATCAATTCTTTTGATGCCCGACAAAATTTTAAAATGGAATATCGCCTTAGACGCAATGATGGCGAACACCGTTGGCTTTTAGATACTGGTGTGCCTCGGTTTGCACCAACAGGGGAGTTTCTCGGCTATATCGGCTCCTGTGTTGATATCCACGATCGCAATCTGGCAGAAGAAACGCTACGTGATAGCGAGGAGCGATACCGAATTTTAACAGAAGTGTCGCCCCAGGCTATTTGGATGGGCGATAGCAATAGTGGTATTACTTATTGCAATCAATACTGGTTTGACTACAGTGGATTGACAATGGAGCAGACGGCTGGGTATGGCTGGATTGATATCATTCACCCCAATGACCGCGATCGCGTCTTTAAAACTTCGATGCAGGCTGTTACTAAAGCTACAAACTACGAAGCAGAAATTCGCTTCCGTCGAGTTTCTGATGGTAGCTATCGTTGGCATATTGTCCGGGGTTTGCCATTTCGAGATGCAGCCGGACAGATTATCAAGTGGGTGGGCATCGCCAGCGACATTCATGATCGCAAAGTTGCCGAAGCCGCCCTGCAACAACTCAACGAAATGCTAGAGCAACGGATTCAAGAGCGCACAGCCCAACTCGAAGCTGCCAACAAAGAACTCGAATCCTTTTCCTATTCAGTCTCTCACGACTTGCGATCGCCGCTTCGCCACATCGCCGGATTTATAGAATTGCTTCAGAAACGGCATAGCTCAACAACTACATTAGATGAAACGAGTCAGCGTTATTTAAAAATAATTGCAGAAACTAGCAAACAGGCAGGAATACTAATAGATGAGTTGCTCACATTTTCTCGCATGGGGCGCACCGAGATGCGCTACATCAACATTAATATGGAGCAACTAGTGGAAGACATAAAACGCGATTTACAAATCCAAATCCCAGGACGCACAATCAATTGGCACATAGAGTCACTGCCAGAAGTGCAAGGTGATCCTTCCATGATGCGGCTCGTCCTTCGCAACCTCATAGACAATGCCGTAAAATATACCCAGACTCGAAACCCAGCAGAAATTACTGTTGGCAGTACTGACAATGAAAACGAAGTTGTCTTTTTTGTAGAAGATAACGGCGTAGGCTTTAATATGCAATATGTACACAAGCTATTCGGAGTATTTCAACGCCTGCATAGCGAACCACAATTTGAAGGTACAGGTGTTGGATTGGCAAATGTGCAACGCATTATTCATCGGCATAATGGTCGAGTCTGGGCAGAGGCTATAGTTGACAGTGGAGCCACCTTCTATTTCTCAGTACCTAAGTTGTCAAAGAAGGAGGGCGAATGAAAGAACTTAAGCGAATTCTGCTGATTGAAGACAGTGCCAACGATGCAGAATTAATATTGGCCGCCTTATCGGAAAATCATCTCGCCAACGAAGTGGTGGTACTGCGTGATGGAGAGGAAGCACTAGATTATCTCTATCGCCGGGGGCTATTCCGGTTGCGGATGGAAGGGCATCCGGTTGTGGTGCTGCTCGATTTAAAACTACCTAAAATCGATGGATTAGAAGTGCTGACAGAACTAAAATCTGACCCAATAATGCGAGTGATTCCAGTCGTAGTGCTAACTTCTTCCCGTGAGGAGCCAGACTTAGTTCGATGCTACGAGTTAGGCGTTAATGCTTATGTTGTCAAGCCTCTTGATTACCATGAGTTTGCCGATGCTATCAAGGGTGTGGGATTGTTTTGGGCAGTCATTAATCAGCCCCCTGTTGGCGCTCTACCTCCAGCACCTCATCGTCAACAGGAGAAGAACTGATGAATCTACTCCGTTTCCTACTTTTGGAAGATAGTTTGTTAGATGCAGAGCTTGCCGAAGCGATGTTAACTGAAGGGGGAATTAATTGCGAATTAATACGAGTTGAAACCGGTGCTGATTTCCTGGCTGCTTTGGAAGCAGAGACTTTCGATCTAATTCTTGCCGATTATGCCCTGCCATCTTTTGATGGAATTTCGGCTTTAGAAATTGCCCGAAATTACTGTCCCCAGGTTCCTTTTATCTTTGTTTCTGCCGCGCTGGGTGAAGAATTAGCGATCGAAGCCCTGAAGAATGGTGCAACCGATTATGTATTAAAGCAACGATTAGGGCGGTTAGTTCCCTCAGTGCAACGGGCATTGCGGGAAGCTAAGGAGCGCCGGGAGCGCCAGCAAGCGGAAGAGTCGTTACAGAAGAGTGAAGCCAAGTATCGCCGAATTGTTGATACCTCTTATGAGGGAATTTGGATGATTGACTCTCAATCACGAACAGAGTTTGTGAATCAACGGCTCTGTGAGATGTTGGGTTATCCGCCAGAAGAAATGCTTGGTCGTTCTATGTTTAATTTTATCGATCGCGTTGATGGGGTAGCAGCCGAAGAGAAACTGGAGTGGCACAAGCAAGAAGGGAGCGATCTTAAAGAAGCTCGATTGCGCTGCAAGGATGGTTCGTATATTTGGACACTGATTTCTGCTAGAGCTATTTTGAATGAACAAAATGAGTTCTTGGGTGCGATCGCTATGCTAACTGATATCACCGATCGCAAGCGCACCGAATCAGAACGCGATCGCCTTTTGCAACTTGAGCAAAGAGCCAGGGCGGAAGCAGAGGCTGCTAACCGGATCAAAGATGAGTTTTTGGCCGTACTTTCTCATGAATTGCGATCGCCACTAAATCCGATAATCGGGTGGGCAAAACTGTTGCAGAGCCGTAAATTTGATGAAACAGCGCTCAAAAAAGCTCTTCAAACTATTGAACGCAATGCCAAATTACAAGCTGAACTAATTGAAGATTTGCTGGATGTTTCTCGCATCCTTCAAGGCAAACTCAACCTGAATATGATACCAGTCAATCTGGCATCCACCATTGAAGCCGCAATGGAAACAGTGCATTTGGCAGCAGAGGCAAAAACCATTCAGATTGAGACGATGCTCGATCCGAAAGGGAAAGTTTTGGGTGATTCAGCCCGCTTACAGCAAGTCTTGTGGAATTTGTTATCAAATGCCGTCAAGTTTACAGCGACTGGAGGAAAAGTAAATGTGCGATTGGAGTGCATCGACGCTCAAGCGCAGATTAGCGTCAGCGATACAGGTAAGGGCATTCACTCTGACTTTTTACCTCATGTATTTGATTATTTCCGTCAGGGTGACGGTACAACAACTAGAAAGTTTGGTGGGCTAGGGTTAGGTTTAGCGATCGCTCGTCACTTGGTCGAAATGCACGGGGGAACGATTTGCGCCGAAAGCCTTGGCGAGGAAAAAGGAGCTATCTTCACAGTTAGATTACCTCTACTCAAGGAAAGTGCAACAATTAAGGATGACACGAATGCTGATTCCTCAACTGCCGTTTTTGCCTCTTCTCCCCTGATGGGTTTACAAGTTCTGATTGTTGATGACAATGCTGATACCCGCGACTTTTTCAGCTTTGTGCTGGAACAGTTTGGAGCGATCGTCACTACAGCAGCATCAGGTGATCAAGCATTACAAGCGCTAACACAGTCAAAGCCAGATATCTTACTCAGCGATATTGGGATGCCAGAAATGAACGGCTATATGCTGATAAAACAGGTGCGGACTCTAGAAGCAGAAATAGGGGAAAAACAGATTCCAGCGATCGCTCTAACTGCTTATGCAGGCGAAATTAATCAGCAGCAAGCACTAAAAGCAGGCTTTCAACACTATATAGTTAAACCTGTAGCACCAGAGGAATTGCTCACGGCGATTTCTAATCTAGTCCAATCTACTTAGGTGTTTGCGATCAACCTGAGTAATTAGATGAACCTCATTAATGTTACAGATTTTAAATTATTCTTCATAGCTAATACAAGCGTTTCAATTACCTGGAATAGCTTCGCTTCAGGCACAACCATGTTATGTCTCTACCACTATCCACCGCAGTTCAGAGGATGTTTGAAAAGTAAGTTATCAAAGATTTTATAGATAATTTCTATGAAGTAGATTTAAGGATCTGTCAAGTAGTTACGTGTTTGTACTCTATCATAACCTTGCATATCCTCTTAAAATCAACCTAAATTTACTTCCGTAAGGAGTCAGATATGAAGACTTATGACATGTCTCTCATAAAGACAAATGGACTCACGACTTTCTTGGTATTTCTCTCAATTATATTTATTTTCACATTAACTCTAATTTTTTCATTCTTTGAAAACATTGCAGAATTGTCAAATCAAGAAAAAATAGAATATATTAATCAAGCATTAACAACTGTTGCCATAATTATTGGAGGATTAGCATTAATTGTTAATGCTTACTATACTTCTAGACTCTCTTTTGGTGAAAATCAGAGTGTGTTAACCAAACTCCTTTCTGGGACGCTAGCTTGGGATAACAACATCGTAACTGATATTAATAACACCCAAGAAACTTTAGAAGAAATTGTTCCAGAACGTTTTTCTAAAGCAATTGAGCAGTTGGGAAATGAAAAGATTGAAACGCGGTTTGCTGCAATTTATGCTTTAGAGCGAATTGCCAGAGATTCTCACAAAGACCATTGGACAATTATGGAAATTCTCGCTGCATTTATCCGCGAGAATGCCCCAGTAAATCAGAAATATGAGGACGACTCACAGCACTCATCAAAACTTCCTACAGATATTCAAACAGCTTTGGCTGTCATTGGACGACGCAATTCACATAAAGATCCGGTAAATCAGAAACTAGATTTACGCAATACAGACCTCAGTAATGCAGACTTAACGGAAGCTAACCTCTCTAGGGCAATTCTTGTAGGAGCTAACTTACAATGGATCAATTTTACCCGAGCAAATCTCTCAGAGGCAGACTTATCAATAACCTATCTTTGTGGATCAATTTTCTATGAAGCCAACCTACAAAAAGCAATCCTCCCAGAAGCCAATCTCCAAGGCGTAGTCCTCAGAAAAGCGAACCTCTCAAAGGCAATCCTTTACGATGCCAACTTGGAAGGGGCAATCCTTTGTGATGCAAAATTAGAAGGAGCAATCCTTTGTGGTGCTAACTTAGAAGGAGCAGTCCTTTGTGATGCCAACTTGAAAGGAGTAAACTTTGAGGATAGCAACCTTCAAGATGCAAACCTGATTGGTAGTAACTTGCAAAACGCAAAACTTGCTGGAGCCAACTTAGAAGCTGTGTTACTCAGTACAGCCAACCTCCAAGATGCTAACTTCCAAGAAGCTAACCTCTCTAGAGCAAACTTGAGCGGATGTGAAAACCTTGAATTACAGCAGATTGAACAGGCAATTGGCGATCGCACAACAATGCTACCAGAAAATTTGACAATACCCAAACACTGGAAGTAACACAGAGCTAAAGTTTTAGTCATCAATTAAGCCCCTTGTTATAACCCGCGCAGGCGGGTTTTGTTTGTATAGACGCCACCCTTTTAACTATCTTGAATTTAGTACCTAAAACTCAAAAATCCCCAAAAGCCTGATAAATATTCTCTCTCAGCTTAAATTTTGGGCAATTTAAAAAACAACTTATAAAATTGAAGAAGAATTCAGAAGTCAGAATTCAGGAGTCAGAATCAAGACGCTCTCTACGAGACGCTAGCGCGAACGCGGACTCGCTAACGCTGCGCTATCAGTCGGGGATTCAGACCCGCGACTTTCTTGTTGACCACCAAATCGTAGATTTGGTGGGGGTCTTAAACCCGGTCATTCATCCGCCAGTCGTACAAAATTAATTCTGAATTCTGACTCCTGACTACTGAATTCTGTTCGATAACTTTCAGGAGCTAAATATATCACTAAAAATTATATAAATATCAAATTTAAAGATATTTCTTAGGAATTATATTTTATTTTGCTTTCATGACAAAAATAGTTGTTATGACTGAATTTGTCTCTAATTGTTGGCGCTGTTACAACCCGCAATTTTGAAAAAGTTTACTATACCTGAGTACTTTAAAAAAAAAAGTCAAAATTCAAAATAATTGTATCTGAATCGAACAATTAACAATAAGTATTTAGTTGTGTCTGCGCCACTAGTTAAGAGGTAATCTATGGTGCGAAACTCAAAGCTAGGGTACAGAACGTTCCCTAAGTCTATTCTGCGTCTATCCGTTGGTATAGGTATAATTGCATCTTTATTGATTGGCGGAATAAGTTTTTATATACTAAAAAACTGGCAAAATTATGCAAATCTAGAAGCACAAGTGCCAGTAACACAATTGCCACAGTTAAAAACGGTAACAGCTTTAGGGCGGATTGAACCACAGGGAAAGGTAATTACAGCACTTCCGCCTGCTATGAGGTACGCACACAGTCTCAAAAGTTAGGATAGGAAAGGGATGTGGGTAAAATTGGGCTTCATAATAGCCGGAAGTGCTGTAAACTCTCTGCTGCGGTGTCTGCCGAAGGAAGTCGGGTAGAAAAGTTGTTAGTGAAAGAGGGGGATAGGGTAAAAGCAGGACAGGTGATTGCGATTTTGAATAGCCGCGATCGCTTGCAAGCAGAATTAAAACAGGCACAGGAACAAGTAAAAGTAGCCCAGGCAAACCTCAACCGCATCCAAGCAGGTGCTAAACCTGGTGAAATTGCCGCTCAAAAAGCTGCGATCGCTCGCACAGAAGCAGAACGCCAAGGTGATATTAATACCCAAGCAGCGACAATTGAGCGATTCCAAGCCGAAGTACGTAACGCCCAAGCAGAAGACGAACGCTATCAGCAACTATATCAACAGGGGGCAATTTCCGCCTCCCAACGAGATAACAAGCGTTTAAACTTGGAAACCGCTCAAAAAAGCCTGCAAGAAGCACAAGCGCAGTTAAATCGGACTCAATCAACTAGCCAGCAAAAGGTAAAAGAAGCCACAGCAACACTCAATGAAATTGCTGAAGTGCGAGGAGTGGATGTAGAAGCTGCTCAAGCAGAAGTCAATCGTGCCATAGCAGCCATGAATCTGGCAAAAGTCAATCTCAAACAGTCCGAAGTGCGATCGCCTCAAGATGGACAGATATTCGAGATCCATACCCATCCTGGCGAATTAGTATCAAATGATGGCATTGCTGATATTGGACAAACCAACCAGATGTATGCCATAGCCGAAGTCTACGAAAGCGATATCGACAAAGTGCTTTCAGGGCAGCAAGCGCGAGTATTTGGTGATTCCCTCTCCATTGAATTGCAGGGAATCGTAGATCGCAAGGGCTTACAGGTGCGGCGGCAGAATGTCATAAACACAGATCCTGCTAACAATATCGATAACAGAGTAGTCAAAGTCCATATCCGGCTAGATGAAGCCTCCAGCCAAAAAGCCGCCACCTTAACCAATATGCAAGTTAAGGCAGTAATTGAATTTTGAAATTTGTCATTTGTCATTTGTCATTGGTTATTATCCTTGTCTCCCTCATCTCCCCAACTCCTAACTCCTAACTCCTAACTCTTAACTCCTAACTCCCCACTCCCCACTTCTTATGATGGGATTGATTAAACAACTGCGACGGCGAACCCCTCTTGGATGGCTGCAACTGAATCATGAAAAAAGCCGTCTTTTAGTGGCATTGTCAGGCATTGCCTTTGCGGATCTTCTCATGTTTATGCAACTGGGCTTTCAGACTGCGCTGTATGACAGTAACACTAGACTGCATCGCAGTTTGCAAGCAGACATTGTTTTAACCAGTCCCCAAGCCCGTAACTTGCCAAGCTTGTCTACATTTTCTCGGCGGCGACTTTACCAAGCAATGGATATACCAGGGGTGAAGTCAGCAGAAGCAATGTATTTCAACAACACAATCTGGAAAAATCCCCAAACACACCGTGAGGCGGGGGTGTTAGTTATTGGGTTTAATCCAGATAAGCCAGCCTTTAATTTACCCGATGTTAACCAGCAATTGCAGACAATCAAGCTGCCAGGGGCTGTCCTGTTTGATCGTGGTGCTAGAGGAGATTATCAAAAAGCGATCGCTCAAATTGACCAAGGTAAAAACCTAACCACCGAAATAGAACGGCGCACAATTACCATTAGTGGTTTATTTAAAGTCGGGGCTTCCTTTGGCTCTGATGGCAATTTGATTACCAGCGATCAAAACTTTTTGCGGCTATTTTCTGGGCGACAGTCCAGCAGTGTCAGTTTAGGTTTGATAAAGGTAAAACCAGGTTATGACCCCAAAAAGGTAGCAGTAACATTGAAAGCCTACCTAAGAGATGATGTCATAGTCTTAACCCACGCCGAATTTATTGAATTTGAGAACAACTTTTGGAGAACAAATTCCCCAATTGGCTTTATCTTTAGCCTGGGTGTATCGATGGGCTTTGTGGTGGGCGTGATTATCGTCTATCAAGTCCTTTCCACCGATGTTAATGCCCATGTTCGGGAATACGCGACCTTTAAAGCAATGGGATATCGAAATTACTATCTACTAGGTGTGGTGCTTGAAGAATCGTTGATATTAGCAGCACTGGGCTTCCTCCCAGGACTAGGAGTGTCCTTAGCACTTTACCAACTGACTCGCAGTGCCACAAATTTGCCCATGTACATGACTGCAATTCGAGCATTGCAGGTATTAGTGCTGACTATCATTATGTGTGCAATTTCCGGTGCGATCGCAACCCGCAAGCTCCAAGCTGCCGACCCTGCTGATATGTTTTAAAAATGGGCATTGGGCATTGGGATAATTAACAATCCTCAATCCAAAATCCAAAATCCAAAATCCAAAATTGTTATGCTTCCCGTCATCTCCATCCAGAATCTCGACCACCATTTTGGTCAAGGCTCACTCCGTAAGCAAGTTTTATTTAACATCAACTTGGAGATTAACGCCGGTGAAATTATTATTATGACTGGGCCCTCTGGTTCTGGAAAGACTACTTTGCTGACCTTAGTAGGTGGGTTGCGTTCTACACAATCTGGTAGTTTGTGGGTGTTGGAGCGAGAACTTTGTGGTGCTAGTGCCGAACAACTAGTACAGGCGCGACGCCATAACGGTTATATTTTCCAAGCACATAACTTACATGGTAGTTTAACAGCACTCCAAAACGTCAAAATGGCTTTGGAATTGCACAAATATCTTGGGTTAAAAAAGATGCTAGCTAAGTCAGCCCAAATGCTAGAGCAGGTAGGATTAGGAAATCATTTGCATTACTATCCTGATAAACTGTCTGGGGGACAAAAACAACGAGTAGCGTAGGCGTAGCCCGCCGCAGGCATCGCTCGTGCCTTAGTTAGTCATCCTCAAATAATCCTAGCGGATGAACCCACAGCCACCCTTGACAGTCAATCGGGACGAGATGTAGTCAATCTCATGCAAAAACTGGCAAAAGAACAAGGCTGTACCATCTTGATGGTTACTCATGACAACCGCATCCTAGATATAGCCGATCGCATCGTTCACATGGAAGATGGCAAACTAAAGCCAAAAGTAAAACTATCAGCTTAGAGTTAATAAACTGAAAATACTAGAAATAATTTATACCATATATCAATAATATCTATGATAGGGTGGGCATCTTGCATAGGTGTCAACTTAACGTAAAAACCAGTCTAGACAGAGCTTTAAAAGATTCCCTCGTTCCCAGTCGGAGACTGGGAATGCCTATTAGGAGGCTCCGCCTCAAGACTTGCTTTTGGGATTATTTCTGACACTTTACCCTTGCCCTTGGTTTACCTGGTTTGGGTGATTTACCTACACCAACTTGAACCTAACAGTGTAGTGTGAGTGTCCAGTTGAACAAGTGTCCAGTTGATTATAAAATTTTCTTCCAGTATTATTATCTAATGGTTAAACCCTAACAGGTTTCTTTTGTTGCCTAACAAATGATACCATAGCAAGCCACGAGAGCATCTTTGCCATTAATCTAGTTAAATTTTAAGCTCATTATGCGTTTCCTAATCACATGATGTACATCATAGCCCCCTATCGAAGAGCGGGGAGGGGGTTGGGGGTGGGGTTCTTGTACCTCACTCAACTGAGAACCGCTATACCAATGTAATACACCTTGATTATTAAGATTAATACCAATTCACTCGATTACAGTTAAAAATCATCCTCCCTTGTCTCTTACCTCCTGCCTTTGTCCTATCCATAAGTCACTCACGGATTCCCCAATATTTATAGTTTTCAACAACATCTACTTCAAACGGGAAACACTAGTAGAAATAAGCTAGTCTATTTTGCAACACAAGCAAGGGATTTTTGTAGCTCTATGATTATTGAGAATAGCGCTAGTAGTTCAAAGAAGAAGTTGCTCGGTTTTAATGTCAAAGCAATAAATGTGTTAAAGGGAATATTTGCTGTTCTCCCTCTCACCTTGGCATTGCCTGTAAATGCTTTACAAGTCAAAATTACTCCAACTAATCCTAAATTAGGGGATACACTCTCGGTGGAAATTAATCGAGATAATCAGGGTAATAGTACAAATCCAACAGTAGCTGTTGGTAACAATACGTACCCAGCCTTTGAAATTGCCCCCAATCAGTATCGAGCTTTTGTTCCCACAACTCCACTAGAAAAAGCTGGAACTAGAACACTTAGGGTTACAGGAGATGGTCAAGTACAAAACTTGGCCGTGAATGTGCTTAATCGCAAGTTCCCCGTACAACGCATTACTTTGCCACCTGGCAAAGCCGGAGTGGGTGCCACAGAGCATGAACTTAAGCGTGTGGCAGCTTTCAAGGTACTACAAACACCAGAAAAGTATTGGAATGGAGTATTTCTGAAGCCAAATGCAGGGCGGATGAGTACAACCTATGGTGTACGTCGCTACTATAATGGTACATTTGCAAAGGACTACTATCATCGTGGTCTTGACTACGCTGGTGCTGCCGGTTCATCCGTAATTGCCCCAGCCCCTGGACGAGTTGCTTTGGTAGGTAGGGTATCCCAAGGGTTTCGGGTACACGGTAACGTAGTTGGCATTGACCACGGTCAAGGAGTAACCAGTATTTTCATGCACCTAAGTCGTATTAACGTTAAAGAAGGTGATTTTGTGAAAGCTGGTCAACTAATTGGCGCAGTGGGTTCAACAGGTGCTTCTACGGGGCCGCACTTGCACTGGGGTCTGTATGTCAACGGACAATCTGTTGATCCAACACCTTGGCGAACTAAGGTCGTTAAGTAGTAGAGGCGGAGTTGATCGCGTCTGTACATAATTTGTATTTTGTTTGCTGAGAATTACACAAAATAAATTGGATTGATACCGTCCCTACCTTGCTTGGCTAACATAAATGATGATAAGCATTATGAGTATCGAAAAAATTGTAGAACAAGCTCTCCAGGATGGTTATTTGACACCAGCAATGGAAGCAGAAGTCGGTAGAATCTGTGACAACGCCTCGGAACTCTCAATTGAAGAGTATATGGCGCTGGATCGGCTGATGGGTTCGCTATTGACTGGTGAGGTAGTGGCGGTACCTCGCAAACAATTCATTAACGTTATGGAAGAATTGGTACTGACGGAAGCGATCGCACGAGTCGCAGAAATCGAAGCTACCAGCGAAAGTTCTTTAGATGTCGGCGATATTGCTGCTTACGCCCTCAACAGGCTACCACCTTTATATGCTACTACAGAAGAAGGTGCTAACTTCCAGCGCCAAACGGCTCAGGCACAACTGCAAGACTTTATTTCTCAGCAAGTAAGTGAGGCGATTAACCGTTACCTCGATCGACCCAATTTCTTCCCAGAACGGCAAGCTTTAGGCAAAAACACTGGAAATGAGGTTGTACGCCAAGTTAGTGCTTTACTCCAGACATACGCACCTAACTTTGAGCAAAAATTATAATTTTAAGAGTCATTGGTGATTGGTCATTTGTTTTAAACAAACGACAAAGGACTAATGACTCTATAATTAATCACGCACTAACACTGTTGTCCCTAAACTCACCTGCTCATACAACAATCGAACATCAGAATTACGCATTCTTAAGCAGCCGTGGGATACAGCTGTTCCTACCAGGTCAATTTCCGGCGTGCCATGAAAGCCAATTTCATTCCGTCCATCTGACCAAAAGCCAATCCATCTGTCTCCCAAGGGACTATCCGTACCAGCCTCAAATACTTTGCCCGTAATCGGGTGACGCCAAATTGGATAGTGTCGCATGTGAATCACCTGAAAAGAACCTGTGGGGGTTTCCCAACCTTTCTTACCTACAGCGATTGGGTAGCTAGCTATCACCTCATCTCCTGCGTATACATAAGTGCGGCGATCGCTTAAATCAACTACTACTTGCGTCTTAGCATCTGCCAACCTATTAGATGGTACTTGTTGGGCTGAAGCCTGAGACCATAGACCTTTTGGCCAACTATCTGTAACTGGATTTTGTTTTTCTGTTTGCGCCACCAGCCGCGTCTTAGTTGGTAGGTCGGTTTCTTTAGCTACATTCTTTTTAATGATTTGGGGCTGAGTTTGAGGCTTAATAGTAGAAGGTTTGAGTGTAGAAGCCCTCCGATTAGTTGATTTCGCTACATTCTTCTTAATTATTTTCGACTTAATTTGAGGCTTAATAGGAGAATACTTGAGGGTAGAAGCCCTCCGATTAGTTGCTTTCGCTACACTCTTCTTAATTATTTTCGAATTAATTTGAGGCTTAATAGCAGAGGACTTTGGTGTAAACACCCTCTGGGCAGTTGAGCCTTGGGCAACTTCATCAGGTGGCACAGATGCACCCAGCGCAATTTCCCCTAAACTCACTTGGGACAGATTCTTGTAAACTCCCTCTGATCGGCTTCCCTTAGGATTGGTTAGGGTAGAATCTCGCCGCATCGAAGTAGATGCAGACTTATCAGACTGCCGTTCTGCCGTAGTAATGCGCCAATGGACAGCTAAAGATAAAAATGCTGTGCCAAAACAGAGGAACATTACCATCCGCCCTACAGATTCGTTTCTTACCATTGCCATCGCCTATTGTTTATCCCTGACATATCCAGCCGAGCAATTAGATGAATTGATCATCCGATTATCAAAAATTTATCAATACTTATCATTTCCGTTATAAATCTGCCAACACCTCTGGGCAAACTAAGACTATGCAAATTTTCCCAGCAGCAAAACTCCAAGTGACCAACCTCATACCTCCAAAGTTCTGGGGGTTGTAAGCCAATACTTAGACTTTCTGGTGCAACTTTTGAAATGTAGTAATCAATTATTAGTGTTGTCGGTGGGAGAAAAACCATGTTTGAAAAACTATTGCTAGCAGTCACAATTACATTTTCCCTCAATTTCCTTTTTCAAGTTCACGTACCAGAGCAACATAATGGTGCTACCTACGGGTCACAACTAGAACAATCAGCAACTATTCTGGTAACAAAATCAAAAAAATAAATCACCATTATAATCACCACAGCAACCCAACTTCCAGAAATTAATACCTGAATTTTAAAGGTATCAAGAAGTTAGAATTACAAAATTTTTATCTTCATCCTTATAACCAGATTTAATTATTTTTATCAAGCGTATATACCCAGTTGCGAAAAGTACTAAAATGTGCATATTGCTGCGCCTTTATTAGTTAATCGGTCTTGGGCAGCTATGCCAGCAGTATAAGGAAAAAGTGGCCCTCTTTATTGCTATAAATGTATCCAAAATTGTTTGCCTCAGTGTTCCAGTCATAAATCCGTCACCTGCTAATGGAACTTCTGTCCCATTAGCAGGTCTAATAGATAGGGATGATTTAGAGCCAGTACGATCTATGAGTCAGTCGATCCCTGTATCCTGGTCAACGGTTGATGCAAAGTATCCAGAAGCATCAGTGCAAGTTGACAAACTCCCTAACCACGATTTAATTTTGAGCTGTCAAGCGGGACTGCGACCAGATCGTGTTGCGTTTGCAGAACTATTACGCCGCTATCAAAGTCAAGTTGATAGAGTTCTATACCATCTAGCTCCAGATTGGGCTGACAGAGCCGATTTGGCTCAAGAAGTTTGGATTCGAGTCTATCGGAATATTAACCGATTACAAGAGCCTGCCAAATTTCGGGGCTGGTTAAGCCGCATTGCCACCAACTTGTTTTATGACGAGTTGCGGAAACGCAAGCGGGTTATGAGTCCTTTGTCGCTGGATGCTCCCCGTTCGTTAGTGGATGGTGAGATGGATTGGGAAATCGCTGGCGATACTCCAGGGCCTGAAGAAGAACTGACAACTAGAGAATTTTACGAGCAACTGCGAGAAGCGATCGCGGATTTACCAGAGGTGTTTCGTACTACCATTGTCCTGAGAGAAATCGAAGGCATGGCTTATGAAGAAATTGCCGAAATCACTGGAGTTTCCTTAGGAACTGTGAAGTCAAGAATAGCCAGAGCTAGAACGAGGCTGCAAGCTCACTTGCAGGATTATCTAGACTCTTAATTTACATTATCTTCCCTCTGCCCAATGGGAGAATTTAAGCATAGATTAAGAATTACCAGAAAGAGGTAGATCGCTTCTGCCCTGAGAAGGAAAAATGGCTAATTTCCCCGAAATTCCCGCCCAGTTTACCCGTGTATGAATTGGTAATAATGTTAAGATGACTACTGATTCTCAGTTTTACGACCGTTCTCCTTTGCAACTTCCTCACGATTTGTCAGATGGAATGGCCAATCATACCAATGAATCAACGGGTCTTATGGATATGGTGAAGCGCGATCGCTTCGAGTTATTGAGTGCTTACCTCGATGGTGAAGTCACAGCCCCCGAACGCAGGCAAGTAGAAGAATGGCTGGCAAATGATGCCTCAGTTCAATGCTTGTATGCCCGACTCTTAAAGCTGCGCCAAGGCTTACGGACGCTCCCAGTGCCAGCAGCCCAACAGTCACCAGAAGCAACAGTTCAGCAAGTGTTGACACGTTTGCGCCGCCGTTCCCGTTTAAACTGGATGGCGGGAAGTGCAGCCGTTGCTGCTTGTGTAATCGGTGCAGTATCTGGCTTAGTACCTATTGGTTCGAGAGCGCCGCAACTGGCACAACGACCACAAACAGAACCGATACAAACATCCTCAGCGTCTATAATTCCACCTTCCCCTTTGATGGTGGGACTAAATAACCCGGTAATTGAAATTCCTAAAGCAGCACTAGCTTCTCCAGAAAATCCAATTTATCCGTTACAGCCGCAAGGTGACGACTCCAAACAGGAGATAAACTAATCGCAAAGTTAAAAGTTCACAGACCATAACTGTACTTTGCGGTTAAACCACAGCCACTCCACCAGCCGTCAAGTTGGAGGAAGCCTCCTAATTGGTCAACTCGCTCTAGAGTCATTAAATAAACCCAAGCCCAACCCAGAGAGAGCGACTGTGGTTCATAAACCTCGATAATTTGCCGATTATAGAGGTTTTCTGATGCTTGTCTATTGGGCTGGTAATTTTCCAGCGTATCTAACTCATTTAAAATCCTTGAGTTAGAAAAAGAAAGTAAATATCCGTAAACTTGGCTATCCCCTAATGTCATTGCTGGGTAGCCCATTGATAGAGCAAACAATTTACCTTCTACAAAAGCTCTTTTGACATCAACTACTTTGCCAGCACAGTATTTTTTATAGTTAGCTTCATCTGGTTTGAGTGTGCCGTAGACAAAAACTCGCACTAAATCAGAAAATTTTATATTTGGTTCAACCATCACCTATTCTAAGCATTTGATTCATTTTCATACCAGAGAAATAAGTATTGTAAGCGCGTGCTGTGAACATAGTGAAAAAGTGAGTGAGTTTCATTACAGAGACACAAAAAGAATGTAAAGAGGAATATCGGAAGTTTCACCAATAATCCCTCCTCACACTATACATAGGAAAATTAAGTATAATAAGTAGCTATATAGGATTAGTTATTTGGGCAACTTAAGAGAGTAGTTAGATCCACTCTTAAGCCTTCTCATGATCATTTCTAGCCCACAGGAAGCACAGATACAAGTTAGATTTTTTGAGCATATTTACAAATCCAAAATAGAAAAACTTCCATTTCTGCGAGATGTTGATATAGATCATGGCAGGAAAGTACTCAATACAGAAGCGGAATGCGACAAGTATATTGGTCTGTACGGTGGACACCACTTTCACAAGCTCTACGCAGCATTTCCTTCAACAAACTTTCTGTACACAGAAGGTAAAAGCATAGAAATTATCGACTGGGGATGTGGACAGGCGCTTGCAACCTGCGTTTTAATCGACTATCTCATTGAAAAATGCATCAGCCCTAAAATACAATCAATTACACTCATAGAGCCATCTTCGATTGCACTGGAGCGCGGCGACAGCTTTGTTCGCCAAATGTTACAATCTGCTTTCTCTAATAACTCTCTAATCAAAAAAGTCAACAAATGTATAGATAACTTAAATTCTAGTGACTTTGTTTCAAGTTCTAGCAATATTAAGATTCATCTATTTTCAAACATACTAGATGTTGAAGCTTTCGATTTAAACAAGCTGTATCAGCTAATAATCAATTGCTTTGAAGGATTTAATCGTATTATCTGTACAAGCCCGTATCAGAATACAAAGAACTACAGAATAGATACTTTTTATAACCTATTTAACAAGTATCCTATAGTTAAAAGATCCTTTTATTCAAGCGAAGCAATTTGCAAAGAGGTTTTTTATGATAAGACTGGAAGATTTGAAATTAGCAGAATACAAAGGTATGAAAGGCAGTTTACTATAAAACTTTGAGGATTTTATGAAAAATAGACCAGCTAGTAATGCAATTCAGGGAGACTTATTTTCCGGGTTTGACTCCGTTGTAGATGAGTCAATTGAGAGCAGGGATAAACAAGTTTTATCTATGCCAGATGCAGAGGTTACTTTCTATCGCAATTTTTTCAATCAGCAAGAAAGCGATGAGCTTTTTCAAACCTTGCTTAACGAAATTCAATGGCGACAAGACAAAATGAAGATTTATGGTAAGGAGGTAAACTTACCACGAAAGACTGCTTGGTATGGAGATAGAAATATGTCATATAAATTCTCAGGTATTCATCTTGACCCGGAACCTTGGATACCTACGCTTTTACAAATAAAAGAGAAAGTTGACGACATTGCAAAAGTTAAGTTTAACAGCGTTTTACTGAATCTTTACCGAGATGGAAACGATGGAATTTCCTGGCATACAGATGCTGAACCAGAGCTAGGGAACAATCCAGTAATTGGTTCTGTTAGCTTTGGCGGAGCAAGAAGGTTTATGTTTAGGCATAAACACAATCAGGATTTAAAAGCCGAAATTGAGTTAATAGATGGCAGCTTCCTTCTTATGGCAGGTGCAACACAGCATTTTTGGCAGCATCAAATCCCCAAGACATCGAAGCGGGTTCAACCAAGAATCAATTTAACTTTCCGGGTAATTAATCATTTTTGTTGATGGTATTTAGAAACACAGACAATAACTGACTGACATTACAGCACTTTACCGCATCCCCTCTAGTAGGGGATTTTGTCTGTTCATCATGGTTAAAGATGCTCTGATTTGTACCTAAAATGCCCTGGAAGCTGCTATTGGTAAGGGAATGAGAATATTGAGAATGGGTAAAATTTAGAGGAAAATGGCTAGAATGCTTATGGTGTAGGACTTATGGTAGATTTAAAGTATTACTTCAATAACTTTAGGCAACTAAGGGAGATAGGAAGATAATGAGAAGTTGTAGTTCGCACTCAAATGCTGACAACAAGTGTTTCGAGTATTATTTGAGCATTCATTTATAGAGATAAAGATGACTGAAAGTACTAATTTTAATTTATCTAAATATAACCCAGCAGCAATTGAGGAAAAATGGCAGAAAACATGGGTAGAACTTGGCTTAGATAAGACACCGACAGCTAGCAACAAGCCAAAATTCTACGCTTTATCCATGTTCCCTTATCCATCGGGCAGCCTACACATGGGTCACGTCCGTAATTATACGATTACCGACGTGATTGCCCGCCTCAAGCGAATGCAAGGCTATCGGGTAATACACCCAATGGGTTGGGATGCCTTTGGCTTGCCAGCAGAAAACGCTGCCATTGACCGTGGTGTACCGCCAGCAAAGTGGACTTATCAGAATATGGCCCAGATGCGGCAACAATTGCAGCGTCTTGGTTTATCCATTGATTGGGAATGTGAGCTTGCTACTTGTTCACCAGATTATTACAAGTGGACGCAATGGATTTTCTTGCAGTTTTTGCAAGCGGGGTTAGCTTACCAAAAAGAAGCAGCAGTAAACTGGGACCCCATTGACCAAACTGTATTGGCAAATGAGCAAGTCGATAACGAAGGACGGTCTTGGCGTAGTGGGGCAATAGTTGAGCGCAAATTATTGCGGCAGTGGTTTTTTAAGATTACCGACTACGCCGAAGAATTACTCAATGACTTGGATAAGTTAACAGGTTGGCCGGAACGCGTTAAATTGATGCAGGCAAACTGGATTGGTAAATCTACAGGTGCTTACTTGGAATTTCCCATCATTGGGATAGATGAAAAGATTGCCGTATACACCACACGTCCAGATACCGTTTATGGTGTCAGCTACCTAGTGTTAGCACCAGAACATCCCTTAACAAACCGCGTCACCACAAAAGAACAACAAGGGTTGGTAGAAGTTTTTATTAAAGAGGTTTCCAATCAAAGTGAGTTGGAACGTACCTCTGAAGACAAACCGAAGCGGGGTATCTCCACAGGTGGGGTGGCAATTAACCCATTTACAGGGGAAGAAGTGCCGATTTGGATTGCTGACTATGTACTGTATGAGTATGGTACTGGCGCAGTGATGGGTGTACCGGCACACGATGTGCGGGATTTTAAGTTTGCCAAAAATTACGATTTGCCAGTTGATTTTGTCATCGCTTCCCCGGATGATGTTGCAGGTTTTGACTTAACTCCAATATCAGAGATTGATGAAGTCACACAACTCATCCAAATTGAATATAACCAGGCATACACTGAACCAGGAATTTTAATTAATTCTGGGGCTTTTACTGGTACTACTTCCACAGATGCTAAACAAGCAATAATTGAATACGCCCAACAACAAGGTTTTGGTAAAGTGCGGGTGCAATATCGCTTGCGGGATTGGTTAATTTCACGGCAGCGTTACTGGGGCGCACCAATACCTGTAATTCACTGTCCCAACTGTGGGATAGTGCCAGTGCCTGACAAAGATTTACCAGTCCAGTTGCCAGAAGAGGTGGAATTTACTGGACGTGGTGGTTCACCTTTAACTCAGTTAGAAAGCTGGGTAAATGTGCCTTGTCCAACTTGTGGCACTCCAGCGAAGCGGGAAACTGACACGATGGACACTTTTATTGATTCCTCGTGGTATTTCTTGCGCTTCCCTGACGCTAAAAATGAACAACAGGTTTTCGATTCTAGTAAAATTAACGACTGGATGCCAGTTGATCAATATGTGGGTGGGATTGAACACGCGATTTTACATTTGTTATATTCGCGGTTCTTTACTAAGGTTCTGCGGGACAGAGGATTACTGAACTTTGATGAACCTTTTCAACGCCTGTTAACTCAAGGTATGGTACAGGGTTTAACTTACCTAAATCCCAACAAGGGCGGCAAAGATAAATGGATTCCTTCTAATCTGGTAAATTCAGCCGACCCTCGTGACCCTCAGACAGGCGAACCATTACAACGTCTTTACGCCACCATGTCTAAATCAAAGGGTAACGGCGTAGCACCAGAAGATGTAATTGCCAAATATGGTGTAGATACAGCGCGAATGTTCATCTTATTCAAAGCACCGCCAGAAAAAGACCTGGAATGGGATGAAGCCGATGTGGAAGGACAATTCCGCTTTTTAAATCGGGTTTGGCGTTTGGTAACAGATTATGTTGCAGCTGGGGTATCCCGTAAAAAAGCCCAACTCGCTGATTTAACTAAGGCAGAAAAGGAATTGCGGCGGGCGATTCACACGGCTATTCAAGCGGTGACAGAAGACCTTGAAGACGAATATCAATTCAACACAGCTATTTCAGAATTGATGAAGTTGAGTAACGCCCTAACTGATGCCGACAGGAAAAATTCACCAATTTACGCAGAAGGTATTCGGACTTTGGTTGTATTGCTAGCACCATTTGCACCACACATTGCTGATGAATTGTGGCATTTATTGGGTGAAAGTAATTCAGTTCACACTCAAACTTGGCCATCATTTGACCCGGCTGCTTTGGTAGCTGATGAAATTACTTTAGTGATTCAAGTTATGGGTAAAACTCGCGGCGCGATTCAAGTACCAGCACAAGCAGATAAAGCAGCGTTGGAGAAATACGCCCGTGAATCAGAAATTACCCAACGTTACATCGAAGGTAAGGAGATTAAAAAGGTAATCGTCGTACCTGGAAAGTTGGTAAATTTTGTAGTTAGCTAAGTACAGTTTTGCGTAAAATCGTGGCGAATTGAGGGTTGAAATTTAAAGGCAGATGCGCTTCTCTACGAGACGCTACGCGAACGCTTTCCCGCAGGGTACGGGCGCAGAGAATTCCCTACGAATTAATTAAATGTTGTACTTAGTAATCGATAAAATTGTAAATATAGCCTGACCAGACATCAGAGGATTTACATCCGTGACACTCAAAGAGTTAGAACAACAACTTCTTGCCCTCAGACAAGCGTGAAAAATTGCATGCTATACATTTACTTGCTCAAAGTCTCGGCAACCATTGGCAAGGAATTGAAAAAACTCCTAGAGTCTGTGGTGGAGAAGCTTGCATTGCTAAAACTCGTATTCCCGTTTGGGTACTTGTGGAAGCTCGCCGTCTTGGATATAGTGATGCTGACCTTTTGACGAGCTATCCAACCATTACAGCTACAGATTTAGCTAATGCTTGGGTATATGCAGAAGCTCATCCCGATGAAATCGAATTGGCAATTGAGCGTAATGAGGTTGCCTAGTCAATCGTACGGTTTTACGCAGATGAGCAGTTCCCATTCACATGCGGTACAACATTATATCGCCAAGTGTAAGGGCACGG
>JAHCSU010000030.1 GCA_023522315.1 Nostoc sp. CCCryo 231-06 | reverse complement strand
GTGCTGGAGTGGTTTCGGGAATGCCAGATCCAGGTGCTGTCATGCTTCCTGGTGCAGTTGTGCTATCTGGAGTGGTGCTATTAGGCATGGTTTCTGCTGGTACTGTAGTGCTACCAGGAGCGCTAGGGGTGAGTGCTGTGCCGCCCGGACAGCGGGAGTTGAGCGGAAAATTCTCGCACAGAATTTTCATCCCTTCTGGCGACATCTTGATTTCCGTTGGTGCACTAGTGGAGTCGCTACTGGATTGGGCTATGGGGGATTTACTGGATTCGGCTACAGCAATGTTAGCGGTGAATGCTAAAGATAAAGCTGCACCAATCAGAGTCAGAGATTTTCCCATCATTCTGTAATTAACCTAAACGGAACACTCGGCCCATTAAAACAGACAATAAAATTTAGAAAATCTTCCTAAATGAATATATTTAGGTTTGTTTCAGAAGATGTGGATATGTAAATTGGTAAAAATTAAATCTGTTGGATGTTGATGACTAGTGTTTAAAAATACAAGTTTTAAAACTATAGTTGTAGTTATAGAACTAGTAACATTAGATTAAATAAGCATTAGGAGAATGGAGAAAAAATTCGTATTGATGTAGCCAAGTTACAAAAATTACAATAGTTTATTGTAATTTTGCTAAATTTAAGTATAAATTAGGTCAAAAAATTCCGTATAGATAATTTATGCTTTGGCTTATGAGTAAAATGATGAAAGACTAACATCTAAATTGATTGTAATTCGCCCGATTCTTTACTAAAAAGTGTGATGTGAATAGCCGATGAGTTCTCCCCAACCCCCTCAAAAGCCAAAAACTTTACTTGGTCAACTGACTCAAGCGGTACATACTATCCAAGCTAGGGTCGATTTTTCCAAATTGGCGCTCAAGCCTAATGCCAAAGTACCGGAACTGTGGGTGCAGGATGCGGGGGCGGATAAAGCAGAGGTATATCCACTGTTGGGCGATCGCTATATTCTAGGTCGTAGCTCCAAATCCAGCGATATCGTCATCCGTAACCCTGTTGTCAGCCAAATTCACCTGTCGCTATCGCGGAATTCTACTCAACGCACACCAGTTTTCGTCATCAAAGACGAAAACTCCACCAATGGCATTTATCGTGGCAAGCGTCGTGTCAATTCCCTGGAACTGCGTCACGGCGATATTCTGACTCTGGGCCCCCCAGAACTCGCCGCTTCTGTGCGGTTGCAATACGTCGATCCACCAGCCTGGTATATCAAAGCTGCAAGTTGGACAGCTTATGGCGTCGGTGGTACTAGTGCCCTGTTAGCATTAGTAATTGGCGTCGAATGGCTGAAATTTACAGTTAAACCCCTACCTACAGCTACACGCGCCCCAGTAGTTGTTTACGCCCGTGATGGAGCTACTCCGCTGAGAGAGCCTCGGACTACCTCTCATGTAGACATGAAGCGATTAGAGGAATTTGGCCCTTATTTGCCTGCTGCGGTGGTGGCTTCAGAGGATAGTCGTTATTACTGGCACTTTGGGGTTGACCCTGTGGGGATTTTACGAGCCGTGTTGATCAATAGCCGCAGTGGAGATGTGCAGCAAGGAGCCAGCACTGTAACCCAGCAAGTTGCCCGCAGTTTGTTCCGTGAGTATGTAGGCAGACAAGATACCCTTGGACGCAAATTGCGGGAAGCAGTTGTCGCCTTGAAGCTGGAAACATTTTACAGCAAAGATGATATTTTGCTGATGTACTTAAATCGGGTTTTTTTGGGAGGAGATACCTCTGGCTTTGAGGATGCATCCCAGTATTATTTTGAGAAGTCGGCTAAAGAATTAACTTTGGCAGAAGCAGCAACATTGGTAGGAATTTTACCTGCCCCCAACGCTTTCGATTTTTGTGGGGATAGTCCAAATAAGCTAGAAGCAGCCGAATACCGGAATCGTGTTATTAAGCGGTTGCTGGAGATGAGCAAAATTAAATCTGAGGATGCAAACCGAGCTAGACGCTCCACCGTCCAAGTTAGCCCTAAAGTTTGTGAACAGCAAGCCAAGACGATCGCTCCTTATTTTTACAGTTATGTCTTCTCCGAACTTGAATCAATTTTGGGGGAGGGAGCTGCAAGAGAAGGAAACTATATCATTGAAACCAAGCTTGATCCAGCGATACAGAGCCAAGCAGAAGCAGCATTGAATAATTCAGTGAACAACGCTGGTAGAAATTTTAATTTTTCTCAAGGGGCGGTAGTCACTCTTGACTCTAGTACAGGCAGTATCCTGGCAATGGTAGGCGGGACTGATTATAGAAAAAGTCAGTTCAATCGTGCTGTTCAAGCTAAAAGACAACCAGGTTCCACCTTCAAAATCTTTGCTTACACGGCTGCTATTCAACAGGGATTTTCAGAATCAAAAAGTTATTCTTGCGCTCCTTTAACTTGGCAAGGCTTTACTTATAAACCCTGTCGTGCTGGTGCTGGCGCTACTTTAGATATTGCCACCGGGCTGGCTCTTTCAGAAAATCCTATCGCCCTGCGAGTTGCTAGAGAAGTCGGGCTAAATAAAGTCGTGGCGATGGCACAGAATTTAGGAATAAAGTCAACCCTTGATCCAGTTCCTGGCTTGGTACTAGGTCAAAGTGTAGTCAATGTTTTGGAAATGACTGGTGCTTTTGGCGCTATTGGTAATGGTGGTGTACGGAATCCTCCCCATGCGATTAACCGAATTTTAGACAGTGGTGATTGCAGCGATCGCAATGATATCAAAACTTGCCGTGTAATCTACTCCTTCGACCAAGATCCAGATGCCAACAAACGAGTGCTGCCAAATGGTGTAGCCGATGAGATGACTAGTTTGATGCGTGGCGTAGTCACAAGAGGGACTGGGCGTAGTGCTGCAATTGGACTGGGAGAAGCTGGAAAAACAGGCACGACTGATAAAAACGTTGACTTATGGTTCATCGGTTTTATCCCGAGTCGGCGGCTTGTAACTGGTGTCTGGCTGGGAAACGATAATAATTCCCCTACATCTGGTAGCAGCGCTCAAGCCGCTCAGTTGTGGGGAAATTATATGCGGAGAATTACGAGGTAAATGGGTATTGGGCATTGGGCATTGGGCATTGGGCATTGGGCATTGGGCATTGGGCATTGG
>JAHCSU010000003.1:40000-43709 GCA_023522315.1 Nostoc sp. CCCryo 231-06 | reverse complement strand
GCCCAGACTCCTACGGGAGGCAGCAGTGGGGAATTTTCCGCAATGGGCGAAAGCCTGACGGAGCAATACCGCGTGAGGGAGGAAGGCTCTTGGGTCGTAAACCTCTTTTCTCAGGGAAGAACACAATGACGGTACCTGAGGAATAAGCATCGGCTAACTCCGTGCCAGCAGCCGCGGTAATACGGAGGATGCAAGCGTTATCCGGAATGATTGGGCGTAAAGCGTCCGCAGGTGGCGATGTAAGTCTGCTGTTAAAGAGTCTAGCTCAACTAGATAAGAGCAGTGGAAACTACATAGCTAGAGTACGTTCGGGGCAGAGGGAATTCCTGGTGTAGCGGTGAAATGCGTAGAGATCAGGAAGAACACCAGTGGCGAAGGCGCTCTGCTAGGCCGTAACTGACACTGAGGGACGAAAGCTAGGGGAGCGAATGGGATTAGATACCCCAGTAGTCCTAGCCGTAAACGATGGATACTAGGCGTGGCTTGTATCGACCCGAGCCGTGCCGTAGCTAACGCGTTAAGTATCCCGCCTGGGGAGTACGCCGGCAACGGTGAAACTCAAAGGAATTGACGGGGGCCCGCACAAGCGGTGGAGTATGTGGTTTAATTCGATGCAACGGGAAGAACCTTACCAAGGCTTGACATGTCGCGAATCTTCTTGAAAGGGAAGAGTGCCTTCGGGAGCGCGAACACAGGTGGTGCATGGCTGTCGTCAGCTCGTCTCGTGAGATGTTGGGTTAAGTCCCGCAACGAGCGCAACCCTCGTTTTTAGTTGCCAGCATTAAGTTGGGCACTCTAGAGAGACTGCCGGTGACAAACCTGAGGAAGGTGGGGATGACGTCAAGTCAGCATGCCCCTTACGCCTTGGGCTACACACGTACTACAATGCTCCGGACAGAGGGCAGCAAGCATGCGAGTGCAAGCAAATCCCGGAAACCGGAGCTCAGTTCAGATCGCAGGCTGCAACTCGCCTGCGTGAAGGAGGAATCGCTAGTAATTGCAGGTCAGCATACTGCAGTGAATTCGTTCCCGGGCCTTGTACACACCGCCCGTCACACCATGGAAGCTGGTAGTGCCCGAAGTCATTACTCCAACCATTCGTGGAGGAGGATGCCTAAGGCAGGACTGGTGACTGGGGTGAAGTCGTAACAAGGTAGCCGTACCGGAAGGTGTGGCTGGATCACCTCCTTTTTAGGGAGACCTACACCCCTCAGAAATCGAAAAACATACAGTTAAATAGATACTGAGTTGGTCTAACCTAGGTCGGTCGCAGACATTTGCAAATTGTTGAAAGCTTTCAAACTATGATTTGGTTCGATATGGGCTATTAGCTCAGGTGGTTAGAGCGCACCCCTGATAAGGGTGAGGTCCCTGGTTCGAGTCCAGGATGGCCCACCTGAAGAATAGTTAAGAGTGAGAAGTTAAGAGTGAGGAATAAAAAACTCATAACTAGCAACTCATAACTCATAACTTTTCGTCTGGGGGTTTAGCTCAGTTGGTAGAGCGCCTGCTTTGCAAGCAGGATGTCAGCGGTTCGAGTCCGCTAACCTCCACCTGTGGCGATTGCCATTGATAAATAAAATATTGTGAGAGTTCAGCAACATGACAAAAATTGTCAGACTGCTGAGTTAGTTCTCAGCCAGAACCTTGAAAACTGCATAGTAACGCGAAATTAGCAGGCAGACACAGATAATCTTTACGGATGTTTTTGTGAATGCAAATTGTGAAACACCAAATGTATTGAGTGGTCAAGCTAATAAGGGCTAACGGTGGATACCTAGGCACACAGAGGCGATGAAGGACGTGGTTACCGACGATATGCTCCGGGGAGTTGGAAGCAAACATTGAGCCGGAGATTTCCGAATGGGGCAACCCTTAATACTACCTGCTGAATATATAGGCAGGAGAGAGCCAACCCAGCGAATTGAAACATCTTAGTAGCTGGAGGAAGAGAAATCAAAACAGAGATTCCCTAAGTAGTGGTGAGCGAAAGGGGAAGAGCCTAAACCAAAAGATTTATCTTTTGGGGTAGTGGGACAGCGATATCGAATCTGGCGGTTAAACGAAGCAGCTAAATACTGCACCAAAGAAGGTGAAAGTCCTGTAGTTGAAAACTCAAGGATAGTAGCTGAATCCCGAGTAGCATGGGGCACGAGGAATCCCATGTGAATCAGCGAGGACCACCTCGTAAGGCTAAATACTACTGTGTGACCGATAGTGAACCAGTACCGCGAGGGAAAGGTGAAAAGAACCCCGGAAGGGGAGTGAAATAGAACATGAAACCGTTAGCTTACAAGCAGTGGGAGGACTATTTATTGTCTGACCGCGTGCCTGTTGAAGAATGAGCCGGCGACTTATAGGCACTGGTAGGTTAAAGCGAGAATGCTGGAGCCAAAGGGAAACCGAGTCTGAAAAGGGCGATAATCAGTGTTTATAGACCCGAACCCTGGTGATCTAACCATGGCCAGGATGAAGCTTGGGTAACACCAAGTGGAGGTCCGCACCGACTGATGTTGAAAAATCAGCGGATGAGCTGTGGTTAGGGGTGAAATGCCAATCGAACCAGGAGCTAGCTGGTTCTCCCCGAAATGTGTTTAGGCGCAGCGGTAATGATTATATCTGGGGGGTAAAGCACTGTTTCGGTGCGGGCTGGGAGACCGGTACCAAATCGAGACAAACTCTGAATACCCAGAGCACACATTGCCAGTGAGACAGTGGGGGATAAGCTTCATTGTCAAGAGGGAAACAGCCCAGACCACCAGCTAAGGTCCCCAAATCATCGCTAAGTGATAAAGGAGGTGAGAGTGCACAGACAACTAGGAGGTTTGCCTAGAAGCAGCCACCCTTGAAAGAGTGCGTAATAGCTCACTAGTCAAGCGCTCTCGCGCCGAAAATGAACGGGGCTAAGCGATGTACCGAAGCTGTGGGATAAATCTATCGATTTATCGGTAGGGGAGCGTTCCGTGTTAGGTAGAAGCAGTAGCGGCGAGCAGCTGTGGACGAAACGGAAGTGAGAATGTCGGCTTGAGTAGCGCAAACATTGGTGAGAATCCAATGCCCCGAAACCCTAAGGTTTCCTCCGCCAGGTTCGTCCCCGGAGGGTTAGTCAGGGCCTAAGGCGAGGCCGAACGGCGTAGTCGATGGATAACGGGTTAAAATTCCCGTACTGATTGTAGGTTGTGCAGAGGGACGGAGAAGATAAGTGTCAGCCGGATGTTGGTTACCGGTTCAAGCGTCAAGATGTTGAGAGACGGCGAAAACGTTTCGAGTTGAGGCGTGAGTACGACCCACTACGGTGGGGAAGTGGCATAGTCTAGCTTCCAAGAAAAGCTCTAAACACGTTAACTTACAGTTACCTGTACCCGAAACCGACACAGGTAGGGAGGTTGAGAATACCAAGGGGCGCGAGATAACTCTCTCTAAGGAACTCGGCAAAATGGCCCCGTAACTTCGGAAGAAGGGGTGCCCACCTAAGACGTGGGTCGCAGTGAAGAGATCCAGGCGACTGTTTACCAAAAACACAGGTCTCCGCAAAGTCATTAAGACGCAGTATGGGGGCTGACGCCTGCCCAGTGCCGGAAGGTTAAGGAAGTTGGTCAGGGGGCAACCTTGAAGCTAGCGACCGAAGCCCCGGTGAACGGCGGCCGTAACTATAACGGTCCTAAGGTAGCGAAATTGCTTGTCGGGTAAGTTCCGACCCGCACGAAAG